>JADKJG010000009.1 GCA_016722375.1 Bacteroidota bacterium
GTGCCAATGGCAAAATACTTTTGACCATACCGCTTGAAGGGGGAAGAGAAAGCGGCAGAAATACAAGGAGGTAAAGATTTCATACACAACAGATTGGCAGAGCAATCACTGGCAAAGTATTATTTCGGCCTATGGCAGCACACCGTTTTTTGAATATTATTCAGATAGACTTCAGGGGTTCTATCAAAACCAGTATGAGTTTTTGTTTGAGTATAATCTGGCCTTGCTCCGCATAATATTTCCATGCTTCGGATTGAAAAGGAAATTGTTTTTGACAAGTATTTTTGAAAAAACCGTTTTGGGGAAAATGGATTTGAGAGGGAAGAATGAAGATGATACTTTAACGCTGCCCCGCTATTATCAGGTGTTTGAAGAGCGACATGGCTTTATGGCAAACCTGAGTATCATTGATTTGATTTTTCATCTGGGTCCTGAATCCGAGGAATATTTATTGGCTGTTATAAAAAATAGAAAAGGTAAATAGTTTGAAGAATTATCTTCACATCATCTTATGAAAGGGAAACTACTACATTTTGTTTTAGTGCTGCTTTGGTCAGGTAGCCTTTTTGCAAACGACCGACGGGGCGATACGATAGATATACGAAGCGTTCGTTTGAATCTGAACCTAACAGACTTTACCAATAAATTTATGTACGCCGATGCCGTGATTGGCATCCAATCAAGAATGAATGCTGTTGGTAGCATCCGGCTTGATTTGCTGAAACTGACGGTGGATTCAATCAAGGTGAATGAGGTGCAAAGCACCTTTACATATAATGACTCAGTAATTCTGATTCCATTCCAGCAGGCATTGAACATGGATGATTCTGCCTCCCTACACATTTATTATCACGGCAAACCGCTTCAGGTGTCGGTGATTTTGAGGTAAGGGTTTATTGGATAATTCTTTGCGTTTAATATTGGAGAAAGTTTTCTTGCAGACCCACATACTTATAAGGGTTTGGTTTCCGCTTCGATACTTTTAAAGATAAAGTTTGTAGGCTTAAATTTTATGTCACTACCCGAACCAATCATAAGGCATTTTGTAATGGCACGTTACAGAGTGTAACCGATGGGGTGAATACTAAAACCTGGCATTGGACATTGAGGGATGAAATTCCTTCTTACCTCGCTTCTGTGGCCGTTTCAGACTATGCTACTTTATTGGATACGGTTCAGGGCATAAATGGAATGGTACCCATTGAGTTGGCTGCGCGAGCACCCGATACAACCAATCTGAAAAATCTTTTTGTACACCTCAAGGATGCGTTTCACATTCAGGAAAATCATTGGGGGCCTTATGAATGGGAACGGATAGGCTTTTGTATTGTT
Organism: Bacteroidota bacterium; assembly: GCA_016722375.1. Lineage (NCBI taxonomy): Bacteria > Pseudomonadati > Bacteroidota > Bacteroidota bacterium. Next base: position 1,333 of record JADKJG010000009.1, read on the forward strand.
CCCTTTAGTGCCGGTGCTATGGAGCATGCCACGAATATCAGTTTCATGAACTTGTTTTTAACCGTATTGAAGGATGAGGCCGAAGTGACTATGGCTCATGAACTCAGCCACCATTGGTTCGGCGATTTGGTTACCTGCAAAACAGCCGATGAAATGGCTAAACGAAGGATGGGCAGTTTATAATGAGCATTTGTTTCTTGAAAAGTTTTATGGCGACTCAACTTACCGGAAGCGTGTTCGGGATAATCATGATTTGGTACTTAGAAAAGCACATGTTGATGATGATAGTTATTTACCGGTTAGTGGAGTTCCTTCGGAATATACTTATGGAACTACGGTTTATAAGAAAGGAGGAGATATGATTCATACCCTGCGCTACTATATGGGCGACTCTTTGTTTTTCCATTGCGTAAAAAACTATTTGGCAGACTTTGCTTTTCAAAATGCAACGACTGCTCAGTTGAGGGACTATCTCAGTCAATGCTCCGGTATTAACCTGAATGATTATTTCAATGATTGGATTTATGCTCCGGGCTTTTCCCACTTCTCCATTGAATGGAAACAAACACTTGCCACCACGGGCTCCGGTTTGTTGGTAAACATGCTGATTCGTCAACGCTCAAACCATACGACTCATTTCTATAATAACGTTCCGGTAAAGATTTCATATTTCGATACTCAATGGAATAGGACGGATGAAGTAGTAAACGTAAGCGGAGAGTGTACCTCCCATTCCTCGTTGCTTTCATTTGAACCAGTTTATATCGCCTTAGATTTTGATCAGAAGCTTCAAGATGCGATTAGTGATGAATGGAAGATCATCCGAAATCAAGGTAGTTATGATTTTGGTACGGCAAGGACAATTGTAAATGTCAATTCGGTTTCTGATTCCTCGTTGCTTCGCGTTGAATACAACTGGGTTCGCCCTGAACCGATGAAGAATAGGATTGAGGGGCTTCACCTGCACGATAAACACTATTGGACTTTCGATGGAATTAACTTGGAAAATCTTTCCGCAAATGTCCGCTTCGATTATTACGGCAATGACAATTCCCTTGATGCTCCCTTTATTTCTAATTCTGAGGATAGTATTATCATGCTGTACCGTGCTAATTCAGACAGCGATTGGGTGTTTGTAGATTCATTTTCAGTTTCCCCCGGTTCCAACCTGAATGATAAACTGGGATATGTCACTGTTTATAATATTAGGAAAGGTCAGTACACATTTGGTATTTATAATAGTGCAGTTACCGATACCAGCACTAAGGAAGGTGACTGTCAATTTAATTCTATCGTTGAAGCTAAAATTGGGGATAAAGCATTTAAACTGTTTCCTAATCCCTCTACCGATATGGTCACGATTGCTTTTGAAAGAAATATTTTCAACAGGGCTTCTATTTATAATTTAGTAGGGAGAAGATTTATAGAACAAATCATTTTGCCCGATTCAGATCACTTCAATTGGCAATTAAGTGATATGGAGAACGGAAGTTATTTAGTAACATTGACCGCTATTTCGGGTAACCGGTTCAGTAAAATTTTAATTAAACAATAAGTAGTAATAGAGATGATGAAAAAAGTATCAGTTATAGGAGCGGGAACGATGGGGAATGGTATTGCTCACGTATTTGCCATGAATGGTTATTCAGTCAATCTGGTGGATGTTTCTGAAGATTCTTTGAAAAAGGCTATTAGCACGATTACTAAAAATCTGGACAGAATGGTTTCTAAAGGAACCATCACTGAAGATGCAAAGGCTGCTACACTTAAAAACCTGAGTACTCATTCTGGATTTACCTCCTGCAAGGATTCAGACCTCGTGGTTGAAGCCGCTACCGAAAACGTAGAGATCAAATTGAAAATATTCAAGCAATTGGATGAGCTGTGTCAGCCATCCACTATTTTATCTTCAAATACATCTTCTATTTCTATCACCAAAATCGCTGCAGCCACTAAGCGCCCTGATAAAGTCATTGGCATGCACTTTATGAATCCGGTGCCGGTCATGAAATTAGTGGAAGTTATCCGAGGCTATGCTACCTCAAATGAAACCACGAATCTGGTTATGGAAACTTCCAGAAAGCTTTCAAAGGCTCCTGTTGAAGTGAATGATTATTCGGGCTTTGTGGCCAATCGCATACTCATGCCGATGATTAATGAAGCGATTATTACGCTATATGAAGGCGTAGCCGGAGTGGCAGAGATTGATACCGTGATGAAACTTGGTCTCGCTCATCCGATGGGGCCATTGCAACTCGCCGATTTCATCGGGCTAGATGTTTGCTTAGCAATCATGCGCGTACTGCATGAGGGTTTGGGCAACCCTAAATATGCTCCTTGTCCTTTGTTGGTAAATATGGTTACTGCCGGGTATCTGGGCGTAAAGACCGGAGAAGGTTTCTATAATCATACCTACGGGACTAAGGATTTGGTAGTCAGTTCCCGTTTTGTAAAATAGCACTTCAGTTTGATTCAGTATTCAGTCACCCTGATTACCAAATAATGTATAACCAAAAGAAAGTCGTGGTTGTTCTTCCGGCCTACAATGCTGAACACACTCTTGAAAAAACTTATAGGGAGATTCCATTCGACCTTGTTGACGATGTTATTTTGGTGGACGATGCCAGCAAAGATGCCACGGTTGAAGTCGGCAAGAAATTAGGAATCCGACATATCATCAAACACGAGAAAAATAAGGGTTATGGAGGCAATCAAAAGACTTGCTATTCAAAAGCTCTTGAAATAGGTGCAGACATTGTCGTGATGCTTCATCCCGATTATCAATACACGCCTAAACTTCTCACGGCGATGATCAGCATTATTGGCAACGATGTTTACCCGGTCGTTTTTGGTTCTCGTATCTTGGGAGGGGGAGCTTTGAAAGGAGGAATGCCTCTCTATAAATACATCTTCAATCGGATGTTGACCTTGACGCAGAATATACTAATCGGTGAAAAACTATCAGAGTATCATACCGGTTATCGGGCGTTTAGTAAGGAAGTTTTAAATGCCATTGCTATTCAACAAAATAGTGATGACTTTGTGTTTGATAACCAGATGGTTTCCCAGATATTTTTCAAAGGGTTTTCTATTGGGGAGATTACCTGTCCTACCAAATATTTTGAAGAGGCTAGTTCCATCAATTTTAGCCGGAGCGTTACTTATGGATTAGGTTGTATTCAGGTTTCCCTCATTCACCGACTATGCAAATGGGGGATTATGAGAAGTTCACTTTATAACTAAACATCCATTTTGAGATAAAAAAAAGGCCAACTACTTGGTAGTTGGCCTTAATGTCTTTTTATCAGAAATTAATCCTCAAAACCTTCTGCAAAATCAGCAGGAGGAGTACTTAAAGTTGCAGCCGGGGCTACTCCTTCATCGGTTTTGCGGGTCATTTTAGCTTCCAAGCTAAGAGTAGCATGAGGAACCACACGAAGTCTTTCCTTCGGAATGAGTTTGCCTGTTATTCTGCAAATGCCATAAGTTTTGTTCTCAATACGAATCAGAGCCAATTCAAGATTGCGGATATACTGGTGCTGTCTTGAAATCTGGTTCATCAGATACTCCATTTCTGTCGTATCAGTCCCCTCTTCCATATTCCAGGCTTTATTGCCAGCTTGGCTTTCGGTGTGATTATCTAATGACTCTTTCAGATTTTTTAATTCCTCTCTGGCATCGGCAAGTTTCTTGTCAATCAGATCTTTAAATTCTTTCAATTCTTTGTCGCTGTAGCGATGATTCAGGTCGAGCATCTTTAGTTTTCCTTTTTTTATTGGTTTAGATTGCGGCCTTGCTTCAGATATGTAAACTTTCTTTACCTCCCTAGCAAGAGCCGGTTGCGTATAATTCTTTACGGGCGCTTTCTTAGAAGGTTTCGTTGAGGACTTAATAATTTTTGTGGAGGCAACTTTTACGTTCGGTTTCGCCTTGATTGGTGGCTTGGCTTTTACTGCCTGTTTCTTTGCTATTGGTTTCGGACTAACCTTTTTCACCATTGGCTTCACTTTTGCCACGGGCTTCTTTACTGCCTTTTTCACCGTTGGCTTCACTTTTGCAACAGGCTTTTTTACTGTCTTTTTGGCGACAGGCTTTGCCTTAACAGCTACTTTCTTTACTGCTTTCTTAGCCACGACTTTCTTGGTTACCTTTTTAGCAACAGGTTTTACCTTTTTAACGGGTTTAGAAACCTTCTTTACAGCAGGTTTATTCTTTGCCTTGGCGGCTATTTTCTTTGGGTTTTTTGCTTTTGCCTTTGCCATTGTTTGAAAATTTAGTGCGCGAAGTTAATAAATTCCTAATTCGTAGTACCAAAAACACAATTGTAGCCTCTTCCCCCCTGAAATTAACCGTTCCCGGTATTATTCAATTTAGGTACTATGCAGCAACCAAGGGCGAAATTAGTTCTTTAATAGAATGTAGCCATTTAAAGAGGAGGCAATAAGTAACCAAATGAAATAGGGAAGAACCAAAGCAGATTTGAGTTTCAGTTCAGGCCAATAGAAGAATAAGATGAAGCCAACGAGTATTGTGAGCGCACTAATTAGCAGAAGTCCCACCAAAACATGGTGGAAATAGAAGAAGGTAGGATTCCATGCCACATTTAATATCCATTGAGCGGCGAATAATCCAATCAGTAAATTTTTGTTTTCAATAACCGGCCATGCCAAGGCCATATAAACAGCAAAGAAAACCATGATGGTAGTCCAGGCCGAGCCAAAGACCCAACCTGGAGGAGTCCAAGGAGCTTTGGCAAGGCCGGCATACCAATCAGAGAGAACGCCGCTACTAGTAAAAAGCCCGCCGATAACCAATGCCCCAAAATTGAGAACAAGGAATATGAAAAGTCTGTAAATCATCCTGCTACACTCTATTTTTTTACCACTCCTTTAAGAATCACTTCATATTCTTCAAACCGATGTTCTCTTATCGGTCTGGTCTTTGGTTCTGTTGAAAAATATAAAAGAAGACAAGGGCTGATAGATTTGTATCCATCTACATATTCATACCCGATTAGTTCATGGTTTTGAATCCGTTGCTTTATCTTATTGTGGTATGGATACATCTTCTGCTATTATAAATGCTCCTTTCCTACCTTTGTATTATTAATTTTTTGTTTGCCGTAAAGCCTTTCGATTTAACTTCAACCAAATAGATTCCATTACTCAAATCTCCAACATTAATTTGTTGTTGATTTTGCTTTATAATTTCTGTCTTGACCAATGTTCCCATTAGATTGTAAATATCCAATATCAGGTCTGATTTAATATCTCTGGTAACGTTTAAACTGAAAATGTCAGAAGCCGGATTAGGGAAAACAGAGATACTATTGCTTTCATTTAGTTCGGCCACAGAAAGAATTCCACCTCCATTGATAGATTTAATGATTTTTCCCGGAGGACCGAGCGCCCCGATATAACCCTGCGGAGATGGGAAATCCATGCAGTACAACAGGTTTGTTATCCCGCCCGAACCGCCAACCCATGTGGAGCCTGCGTTAGTAGTGGTGGCGATAGTACCCGTTGAGCCTGCCACATATCCCATATTGTCGCTGGTAAATTCAATGGCGTAAAAAACATCATTAGTGCCAAATGTGAAAACACTCCAGTTGAGTCCTCCGTCTGTCGTTTTAAGAATTTTCGAACCGGAGCAAGCGAGAAATCCAGTGTCTGCACTGGTGAAATAAAGGTCGTTAACTCCAACGGTCTGGCCGAGGCTAACCAGTGACCAACTGTTTCCGCCATTGATGGTTTTAAGAAGCGAACCGGAATTCATAAGCGAGGCATAACCAGCGGTTGGTGTAGGAAAATAGATAGAAGTTAAATCATCAGTAGTGCCTGATGTAAGCTCGTTCCATGCCACTCCCTGATCGGTGGTTTTATAAATATGACCACTGCGGCAAACTATATAACCTGTATTCTGATCAAAAAAGAAAAGTTTATTAGCGTCATTGAACCCCATACTACCCACCGGGAGCGATGTCTTTGTCCATGATGCCCCACCGTTTATTGTCTTGCCTACTTGTGGATTTCCGCCGCCATCAGAACCGATAATGAAGCCGACGTTTTCGGTAATAAACCACACGCCACTTGGCCCGTTAGTAAAGACACTGTTCTCAATCTCGGCCCAGTTTTGACCACCATCCGCAGTTTTATACACCTCGTGATAGCCAGCGGCATACCCTACTGTATCGTTGATAAAGTGGAGGCTGTAAACCTCCATGTTTTGGTTGTAGTTCACGGGTGCCCATTGCGCAACAGCGGCAAGAGAAACAAAGATAGAAACGCCTAAAAAGAATAAATGTTTTTTCATCTCAAGGTCGTCAGTGATTATAGTGCTGACTCCGCACTTTTTAATTTGTAATTATTTTCCAAAGCTAATCTTTTTGTTTTTTCTGGTTGAATATAACATGCAGATATCCGCCATACTTTTATTCTAAACACGCACTGATTTTTCCAACAGAGCTATTATTTTATTCATTTCGTCCCCCCAAAAACGCCTGCGTGGATACATAATATATATCGCTAAATGAGTTTTGTGAATAGCCCCTGTTCCAAATTTAATATTTGACACTGTTTATTGAACAGACCCTCGAATCTCATCTTTTCCTACTGACAAAGAGATAATTCTATGTAGCAAAGCATTTTTTCCAGGTGGAAATCTTTCATTTCCACCTAGCAAAGCGATTTTTCCACCTGGAAATCTCTTATTTCTACCTAGAATTCTTTCTTTTCCACCTGGAAATCTCTCAATTCCACTGGAATTCTTTCTTTTCCACCTGGAATTAATTTCCAGATTTCCTGTTTTTGGATGGTTTCCAATCATTTTTGCCAGATTTTGATGGTTTTGGATGGAATTATAGAACGGTATTGAATTAAATCTTCATTCAAAGCTATGTGGATAACTTCAATCCAGACTTTTATTATCCCACATAACCGTTTATGTTGGTGGATGTGGAGTAGGCTAAATAGAAAGCACCTGCATTTATTTGGTGATTTCTATTTCAACCCGGCGATTCAATGCCCGGCCTTGTTCTGTATTATTATCAGCAATAGGCGCTCTTAAACCAAAACCAAAATAGGTCATCCTGTCGGCCGGTAGGCCTTTTTCTAATAGATAATCATAAACCCGTTTGGCACGGCGGTCTGATAGCCACTGGTTATAGTTCGCATTGGCGATATTATCGGTGTGACCGTTAATGCGAATATTCGTGTTTGGATTCAGCGTCATAAACTCTGCCACTTTATCTAATTCAGTATAAGATGCGCGATTCATGTAGCTGCTGTTTTTGTCAAATTCGACTTTGTTTAAGCGATAGATACTTCCTTTCGTTGACTTGGTGCTCTTATCAACCGTAGCGGGGAAATCTACTAAGGGCTTATCTTTGGTCATTTGCTGATAATCCTTCACGGCATTATCCAACTTTTCGTTCATCTCGCTCTGCACTTTATTCAGTTGACCGGTTAATTCCTGATTCTTTTCGTCTTGATCTAAGAGTTTCTCGTATTGTTCAGCAATCTTTTGTTCTTGCTCCATCTTGGCAAATTCAAGCGAATCAATAGCTTGCCAAGCGCTGTCTAAACTTTTTTTCATCTCTTCCTGTGCAATCAAGAGGCTGTCTATAAGATCGAGTTTAGGATTCACTTCTTCCTTCTCTTTTTTATTCATCCATTGATTGAAATGAACACCAACGATGACTTCATGTGTTCCTTTAGTGTCTGCATATTTTACTTTCCCCATCAGTGGATATTCATAGGAATAGCCGATGGTAACTGCTTTGCTGATTCGCGCAGCCGCTATAAATGACATGCCGTAATCCATTCTATAGCCTACTCCCAGATAGCCAATGCGCTTGTAGTTGGCCATGATGTTTCCTTCAATCTGATAGGTCTTTTTGAGTGCGTATTTGGCAATGACGGCTGGTTCGATATTCCAGGTTTCATTTTTCAAACTGATTTCATAACTGGCTGAGAAGTTGAAATATCGAACGTTCTTAAACCGGCTATCTTTAAGACCGGAGGTGATATTGGCTTTGGTGTTGAGCACTTGGGGCACCGCCACTCCGATAGTCAGCTTTTTCCATTGGTAGGCCAGGCCTACGTTTAAATCAAAAGCTACCCCGCCCTTAGAAGCAGCGAGCAGATTAGGGTCGTCTGCATCGGTGGCTCTGGCGTTGGCAAAGTCAACATGAACTTCCTGAACACCTGCGGAGAATCCGAGTGACAGGCGGTGATCTTTTGCGAAAGTTATTTTCTGGGCATAATATGCCTGAACATTTATCCGTTTAATAATGTCGGTATTGTCATTATAAACATGAATGCCGGTACCTATCCGGTCTTCCCAAAGGCTGATGTCTCCCACAGCGCCTCTGGTTACGGGATGGCCGGGCATTCCCGTCCATTGTTCGCGATAGAAACCGTAAATATTGGTCGTTCCGTTATACGCCGTCAATGCGGGATTATACAACATGCGCATAAAGTATATCTGGCTGTATATTGGGGTTTGCTGCGCACTAATGTGTGAGAAAAGAGAAAAAAGGATCAGTGCAGTTGCGGCTATCTTTTTCATAATCATTTGATTTTTTGTGTTTATCATGTGATTAGCAAATTAGTTGGCTGTGCCGTTAAGGATATTAATAGCGCCTCGGTAGATGTGGTTGTTTTGAGAGGGAACGCGGAACACATAATAGTAGGTGCCGTCGGGAAGTTTCTCTCCGCTTTTGTTGGTTCCCGCCCCAATCGTTGTTATAGCTTTCTGCCTCATAAACCTTGGTTCCCCAACGATTGAAGATGATGAGATTGGAGCCTTCCAAATTCACTCGTGGATGAACTTTCCAAGTATCGTTTTTGCCATCGCCATCGGGAGTAATCACGTTGGGGAGTTCAATAGAATCAGGCACCACGACATTTATCAGAACGCTATCATATCCCGTACAACTATAAGCATCGGTGGCATACAGATAAAACAAAGTGGATTCCGAACCATTAAAAGTTGGATTGGGAAGGCTCGGAAAATTCAAATGAGTGGTCGGCTTCCATTCATAAATGACCAAATCATTACCCCTTGCATCGCCACTCAACTGAATGGACATTCCGAGTGAAATAGTAGAATCCGGTCCGGCTTCAACGATAGGCAGAGCATGTACATCATAAGAAACAGGCTCGGAAGTATCGGTAGAGCAGTCATTTCTTCCTACCACCACCACGATGTCCTTATCTTGAAGTGAATTGGTGGAATAAGATGGATTTGAAGTAGGCTCGCCAGTTGATTTTCCATTCAGAAAAAACTCATAAGTATCAGCTCCCGAGGCGGTTAAAGTAACGCTTTGTCCTTCGCAAATAGAGCGAGATGCGATGGATGAAATCATAGTAACATTGACCGGATCGAGTACCGTCACAGCATAGGTAGAAGTGTCTATGCATCCATAAATGTCAATGTATATATCGGTTATAGAAAGCGGGGATGATTTGGGCACCAGCACCGGATAGAAAAAATGGTCGCTGACTCCCAAGCCGCTATAATGATGTGAACCCGGTGAGTTTCCGGCAGAAATATCAAAATAATCATCCAGGTCAATGGGGGTAGAGGTCAGACATAAAGAGGGGGGGAGGACGGTGGTGATAAAGGGTTGCGGGCGAATCGTCACGGTTGTTTCGGCAGAGTCGGTACAGCCCGAAGCATTGGTATAAACATAGACAATACGTAATGGGGAAGACAGGCCTATCTGAACGGTATTAAAAAGGCTATCCATTCGTCCGTTTATATAATAAATACCTCCCGGTGGCGAACCACCGGTTAAGGTAAATGTTGGTTCGTTATAGCAAATATTAGCGGGCATGTTTAAGGTAACAATTGGCTGTTGCTTATTCGTGATAATTGCAGTAGCCGTATCAAAGCAGCCATCAGAATTGGACACCATCAGCGTATAAATTCCCGAAAAAACGGAATCCGGTTTTGATACATTCCATAGATAGGTTGAATAGCTTGAATTGGGATATAAAGTTGTTAAGTCATAAGCGTAGCCAGGACAAATACTATCACTCTTATCTACACCCAGATTAGGTTTATTATGAAGGCTAATAGTAATCAGCCCGGTGTCCGAGCAGCCATATACATTGGAAACAACGACTAAGTAATTTCCATCTGCCACCGTATGAGGAGTAGCTACGGGTATAAAATCAGTATGAAGATAGCTAACCGATAAACCGGAGGTGACAAAATAGTTGGTGAGGTCTGTTGTGGTAAACGGACAGATAGTGTCTGCCATATCAGCGCCAAGTTGGGGAGATGATTGAAAAAGGACATTTACTGAAGAAGATGCCGTACAGTGGAAGGTATTGCTAACGGTCAGTCGGTAAGTGCCGGAACTATTAACAACTACAAAATTGGCTGAAGCTCCGGTTGACCACGAATAGCTTTCGAAAGCACCTCCCATCAGCCTTACCGATGTGGCACAAGTGGTTATATCATCTCCTAGGCTCACCGTGGGCGAAGGATCTACAGAAATAGCTAATTCATCGGAGGCGGTGCAGTTATCGCTATTCGTTACGGTTACCGAATAGTTGCCCGTACTGGTTACTGCAATTTGTTGAGTCGTCTCTCCGGTTGACCAGGAATAGAATGTTTCAGGAATAGCCACGAAAAGTATATCGCGAAAGGTGTTGGAACAGTGATGAATGTCGGCACCTAAATCAACAACCGGAACCGGGTTGATGGTAATATTGATAGACGCTGAAGCACTGCAATTAGGCTGATTGGTAACGGTTACGCTATAGGTGCCCGACATCCCAATATTCAGAGTTTGCCCGGTAGAAGCGTCGGACCATAGATAGTCGGCCCCTGTGTTCAAGGCATCTAACTGAATCCTGCCACCGCATTGCACTATGTCTGGCCCCAAATCTACCACCGGATCAATACATGGCTGCGCGCTTAACGAGCCAACGAATGAAAAGCTGCTAATAAATAGGAAAAGCACCCAGTAGATGCTACGTTTACAAATACTCCTTTTGAAGCGCAAAACAGCGCCGTTAGACTTAAACTGCTGACTCATAACGGATAGGGATAAATTAAATAATCGAGAACTGTAAATTTCCAACATGGACAAATGGATAAAACGCGAATGTCGCAAATGTTATAAAATAAGCCATTAATCCCAAACTAATAGGGCTTAATGATGCAACCACCATGTAACTTAAACAAATCCGCTACACGAGTCAATTCCAAAACTGACTGGCAGCAAGATAAGGAACTTTCTTTAGCGAAATCCCATGCCGTCGCTCATCATCTCCATCATGGTTTTGATGGTATAGTCATCTGGTATCTGAAACTTGTCGTCTTTAACGGGGACAGACTCTACACTGGTACAGGTCATTTTTACAGATATTCCACGCGCATTATAGCTGAACTCCATAGGGAAGCCCTCAATTCCTTTTATCTTAAACTCGCGAGGGCCTGAAAAACCAATTTGGTCGGTGTACCAAACTTCTCCCTGCACCTTCTCTCCGTTCTCCGAAGGATAAGTGACTAACGCCTTTTTGCATTTATAGTCAGCAATCTTTTTTGTTTCGCTAGTCAGTTTCACTTCCGGTTCTTTCGCCTTGTCATTGTCTTCAGGATGAAGAGAAGCCTTCACAGCCTCCATATCTCCCTCTTCCATTTTCATAGCTATTTTCTTTCCCATCAGGTTCATGAGGGTATACATACTTCCATCGGCGCGATTGTTTAAAACGACTACATCGCCCATGGATGTTTTTGTTTCGATGCGAGACCGATCGCCTTTGAAATAAATTACTTGCTCCTTTCCCATAGCCATAGCCAAGGCATTTTCATCGCCCTTTTTTGCTTCCGGTAGCGTAACAGAATAAACAACCTTGCCTTCGGTTATCTTGCTTTGAGCTGTCGTGAACAAATTGATAAACAGGCAGGCAAAGACTGTAAAGAGCGTATTTTTCATGAATTGAATTTAGGATGCAAAAATATTCAAGATGACGGATTATGTGTAAGAAAGGATTTATTTTTCCTTTAAAAGCTGATCTATTTCATCCATCAACTTAGCAACACTTTCGGGATTGGTCCCGTCGTAGTAGCCCCGAATCCTTTTTTGTTTATCTACCAAAATAAAACTGCCGCTGTGAATATGCCCGCCCGGAGCATCAGGATCTTCGGCAGCGCTGACGAGATAACTTCCGGCAAGCTGATAGATAGAATCTTTGTCGCCGGTCAATAAGTGCCACTTACTAGTTTCTATACCCCCTAGCTTGGCTCCATACGATTTGAGTTTTCCCACAGTATCACGCGCCGGGTCTATAGTATAGGAGAGAATCACGATTTCTGGATTCGACTTATACTTTTCATATACCTTCAACATTTCGGCCATCATTTTCGGACAGATACTTGGACAGGAGGTGAAAAAGAAATCGGCGATATGAATTTTGCCTTCTATAGTTTTGTTGCTTATATTCTTCCCATCTTGGTCGGTCATCGAGAAATTTGGAATGGTATAATCAACACTATCCACCGATACACCAGATCCGCTATTGCTTGTTACTGCTTGTTTGTTTCCATATACCGGTAACTTATCTGATTGTTGGCAGGCTCCAACCATAAGTAATATCAGAAAAACAACAAGGATCGAAACAGAACCGTGACGGGAACAGCGATGGGTTTTCATTTAGCTTTGAGAAGTTAGATAGTTATCTTTTAATTTTTGTGCGGTCTCTTCGCTGATGGGTTTGCCAAGAAAATCAAGCACTTCAGGATAGTTCTTTGCTTTAGCAATATCGCCCGGATAGTCGGAGGAGGTGAGCAGGTATATCTTGGGTAAGGAATTAAATTCTGCCGGAAAGGTTCTGAACTGATTCATAAACTCCCATCCATCCATAGCTGGCATATTGATATCGAGCAGGATAACGGTCGGATATTCTTCTGTCATTTTTCCATCAGACACCCGCTTCAACTCATCCAGAGCCTCTTGTGCCATTCGGAATTGTCTCAGGTTATTTAGCCCGGCTTCCTCTAGCATAATTCTAGTCAAGGTGTTATTGGCTTTGTCATCGTCAATAATATAAAACAGTGGTTCTTTCATAATAACTATCGTTGTTGTGGCTGCGTAAAAATAATTATCTGTAGGGAATCAACAAGCAGGTTAATCCAGTTGACGAAATCCATTAAGTTTGCAACCGTGGAAGAAACAAATATTTCTAAATCTAGAATTTCTAAACCCGAGTGGCTCAAGATTAAACTTCCTTCGGGCAGAGAGTTCAGCGAGGTGAAAAAGAATGTGGAGCAACATAAACTTCACACCATCTGCGAAAGCGGTAAATGTCCCAACCAAACAGAGTGTTGGGGTGTTGGCACCGCTACTTTAATGATTTTGGGTAATGTATGTACCCGTTCCTGTATGTTTTGTAGCGTCGAAACAGGTAATCCACAATCGGTAGATATCACTGAACCGATCCGGGTGGCCGAGTCGGTAAAACTGATGGGATTGAAACACGTGGTGATTACTTCTGTTGATCGCGATGATTTAATTGACGGTGGCTCCAAGATATGGGCAGCAACCATTCGGGCCATTCGTCGTCATTGCCCCGGAGTGACTATGGAAACTTTAATTCCTGATTTTAAAGGAAATTGGGAAAACCTTCAAAGAGTAATTGATGTAAGCCCCGAGGTAGTCTCGCATAATTTGGAAACCGTAAAGCGTTTGACTCGCCAAGTGCGCATTCAAGCCAAATACGAGCGAAGCCTAGAAGTCTTGTTGCATTTGAAAGATGGAGGTATTTCGAGAACCAAGAGCGGCATCATGTTGGGATTGGGCGAAACCGAAGAAGAACTTTTTGAAGCGATGGACGATTTGCGAAAATCGAAAGTGGATATTCTTACACTCGGCCAATATCTTCAACCCACCAAAAAACATTTATCCGTCGTCCGCTATGTCAAACCTTCAGAGTTTGCGCACTACAAGGAAGTGGCGCTTGGCAAAGGCTTTCGATATGTAGAAAGTGGTGCGATGGTGCGTTCCAGCTATCATGCTGAAAAGCATTTGATCTAATCCTTACTTAGGAACAATAATGCTGTAATATTTTGTGGCATATCCTGCCCAAACTCCCAAACCGTTATTGATATTGGTATTGATCCGCACCGGACTTGAAAAGGGGCTACTTCCTCCGCTGTTTTCCAGCGAGAAATAAAAATCATAGGTCCTACTGTCTATGTTGCTCCACTTCAAGTTAACGGTGTCTCCTTTCCAAAAATAGTTGGAAGTGTTGAGATCAAATTTTGAACCGGGCGCTTCGCCTCGGCCAAGAGGTAAGCCTATCTGCAATCCAACAAACAATTTATCATCATACACAGAACCGGTGAGCGGAGAGTAATATGGCTCACTGTTCCGACTGTTTTTATACCGAACAAAATTTCCAAACGTATCGGGCACGGTGATATATACATAGACGGCAGCCAGCGAGTCCCTGTAAATTGGATTCTCGTGTTCGCGAATGGCAAGCGAGTCAATGCCGATAGCCGTGGGAATATGGGTGGAAGATGAAAGACGAATACTATCTCCGCCATTGAAGGGAGGCGCGGTGATGTTTAAAAAATAATCGGTTCTTTCTTTTCCGTGAAAGGCGGTCATGCCGCCTGACAAGTAGTTGAAAATATCTGGTACGGTATAAACACAAACACTCGGCAGGCTGGCCGAGTCCACCTGACTGAATCCAAACGCTCTGAGCAATAGCCGCGCTTGATCTGCCGGCAAATTCAAACTATTGAGACAAAACTCTTGAAGCAAAACACTGTCGCCTTCGCCGGAGCGGACTCTTACTTCTGCACCATGAATAAAATAACTGCCAAGATCATTCAGGTTGACCGTTCCGAAAAAACGTTGGCTTTTTGTCAAGATAATAATCGGTGGCGCGTCGTTTTCAATAGAGCCTTCCACCACTACCTGTTCACTTTTGGCTGGAAGTTTTATGTCTGCGATTTTGGTGCAGGACGTAACGATCAATGCAAGAATCAGGCATTGAAACAATTTGAATAGATGACGATAGGTCGAGCAGGATTTATCTTTCATCTTCTAAAATTTAAAGTTCCAAGTGATGGCAGGAAGAATAGGAAAGAGTGAAGCCTGCTTCGCCTGAAAAGAAATAGCATTCGGAGCGCCGCTCGAATTTGTTCCGCTGGCACCCACGCTGCCCTGTGTATCTATGTAGATGAAGAAAGGATTCATCCGGTTATAAGCATTGTAAACTGAAACGGTGATGTCGGAATAGAAATTAATCTTTCTTTTCTTTTTTGGTATGAAGGTGTAAACAAAACCAAAGTCGAGGCGGTGATAGGCGGGCATTCGGTAGAAGTTGCGCGGGCCATATTCATAATGAACCTGTCCTTCATTCAGGAAATAGGAAACCGGCAAAGTGGTGCGCTGACCAGTGGCATAAACAAAGGTGGCCGATACTTTCCAGTGTTTATTGAATTCATACATCTGCACAATAGAAATATCGTGGCGGCGATCATATCGAGCGAGGAAGGTCTTGCCCTCGTTAATCTCGGGAAACTTCCTCCAGGCCCAAGCCAGCGTATAGCTCACCCATCCGGTCCATTTGCCCTTTGCTTTCTTCACGAAGAACTCGGCGCCATAAGCCCAGCCCTTTCCATAGGTAAATTGATCTTCTACATCCGCCGTAATATTTCCGACGGCGCTTTCACCATATTCAATTTGATTCCAAAGATGCTTGTAATATACCTCCACCGATGTTTCAATCATGTCATCTTTGAAATTTCTGAAATAGCCCACCGAAGGCTGCAAGCCTGTTTGGGGTTTCACATTGGCGGTGCTCGGCACCCATAAGTCAACCGGTAGGGTAGTAGTGGAACTGGAAACCAAGTGAATATACTGACGGTTCAGCGTCAATCCCAATTTGACAGACGATGTTTTATCCACCTTGAATCGCATGGCCAGCCGCGGTTCCAATCCCCAATAGGTTTTGATGTTTTTACCCGCTTTATAATTCAACGTATCAATAGACCTTCCGGCTTCATAAACAATCTTGGAATAGGGCCCCATGAAGTTGAACAAAGAGGCGCGCAGCCCGGCGTTGATTTTGAGCCAAGGAGTGGCATCAAAATCATCCTGAAAATAGAGCGCTGTTTCATGCGCATATTTATTGCTCTGGTTGGTGGTTTTGAAATCTACCGAACCGGCGCTGCCCGAAGCCTGATAGGGAGTGAAGACATGAAAGTTATACTGCATTCCAAACTTCATCAAATGGCCGAGGCGCGGCGAATAATCAAAGTCCATTTTCAGCGTGGCTTCGCGCACCTTAGAGTTCAAACTGAAGGTTACGTTTTGGAAACCGGTATTGGCTTTAAATCCAAAATCATTATAAATCAGCATGGTGTTGAGAAACAACTTGGAACTGAAGAGGTGGTTCCAACGCAGCGTACCGGTGGCATTGCCCCAAGGGAAATCTAATTTGAAATTACCACCCGGGTCGCTAAACTTAAATACATCTCTGCCGAAATAACCACTCAAATACAACCGGTCGCGGTCAGAGATGCGGTAATTGATTTTGGCGTTGATGTCGTAGAAATAATAGGCATTGCCTGCCAAACCTCCATCGCCAATATTTTTCAAAATAGGTTTGGTGATGATATCAATATAGGTTCTGCGGGCAGAGATAATAAAAGAACATTTATCCTTCGCAATAGGCCCCTGTATGGTGAGTCGCGAAGCAATCAGCCCCAGCCCGCCCTCCACATTCCACCGCTTCATGTTTCCCTCCTTCATCTGCACATCCACCACCGAAGAAATCCTTCCGCCATACTCGGCAGGCATCCCGCCTTTAATCACCGTCAGGTTTTTAATAGCATCTGAATTAAACACCGAAAAGAAACCAAACAGGTGACCGGTGTTATAAACCACCGCTTCATCCAACAAAACCAGATTCTGGTCAATACCGCCGCCGCGCACATAAAAGCCCGTGCTGCCTTCGCCGGCAGACTGTATGCCGGGCAGCAACTGAATGGTCTTCAACACATCCACTTCGCCCAACAAGGCAGGCAGGGCTTTGACCTGCTCTATCTTCATTTCCATGCGCCCCATGTCTGTGCTCTCTACATTCTGTCCCTTTTTTTCGCCCGTAATCACCACTTCCTCTTTTTCGAGCGCGAGCGATTTCAGTTCTATGTTCAAACGAATATCCTTATCGAGGGTGATGCGTTTTTCTTGGGTGGCATAGCCGAGATAAGAAATGCGCAGCAGATAATCACCCTTAGGGAGCGTGACCGAATAAAAACCATATTCATTGGTAGATGCACCGGAGCTAAGTTCCGTTACATACACCGCCGCCGCCAACATGCTTTCTCCATTAGAAGCATCTTTTATAAATCCGCTGATGGTGAATCTGCTGACCGGTTGCGATTGAGCCACAACGGTTGATGCACAAAGAATGATTAGAAAATAAATGAAGCGAAAGGTCTTGAATTTCATCCGTTAGTGGTTCCCTATTGAGCGAGGTAAAAATAAAAACTTGCACGAAGCAAGCATGAAATCAGGGTTGGGGAATGAAGCAAAAACAAAAAAGGCGCTTTCCTGCTCATAACAGGGGCGCCTTTTAATATACGGATAGATAATACTTAAACCGTAGGCAGGTTCACACGAATCAGGCAGAAGGCGCTGAAGGTGTTATAACCCGCACGACTCAAGGTAGCGATACGGAAATAATACGTCACTCCGGGTGTAAGGTCGGTAATAGTCGCCGAAGCCTTTGCCGCTTCCATTACTATCGGCCAGCCTTCAGAAGGGTTCATAGAGACTTCGATACGATAGCCCGTCTTTTTCGCAACCGCATCCCATCTAAGGTCAACAGTACCGACCAGACCACCGTTCACCGCTCTCACATTCGCCGGTGCAGGAAGAAAGCCAAGTGGATTTTTCATATCGTTCACATCCATGCCACTGGTGATAATGATTTCTGGGTTGCCGCCGGAAGTGTACTGCACATAGTATTGCAGCTTTTGCATTATCTGTTCCAGCTCCAGCCTTCTGGCATTGCGGACAATGGTCTTGGCGCGAGAGCGATCCATCGCCTGGTCAGCCACAGCCAGCGCATCAATAGCGGTGGTCACATCGGCCAGCGTCGGGTTGGGATCGGGAAAGAATGCATTACCAGTCATCTTGGTAACGATGTCCCTGGCCTTTCCGATTTGCTCTTTCGGCGTCAGGTTGGTGAAGTTCAACTTTACGTTAAACAAAATAATTGCGAACAATTCAGCGGCTTCTTCTTTCGAAGCCTTCTTCATTGCTTTCTTGATTTTCTGAAGTTCTTTCTTTTTGTAGACCTTCAATTGAAATAAAGATTTCATGTTGTTGAAAAATTTAAGTAAAAAATAGAAACCCGTCTTTACCAGATTTCACCTCCATTGCTTGGCAGCTTTTCTTTTTTTAAAGCCGCTTCTGCGCCGTTGGTGAGTTCATATACGCCACCTTCCAAAAAAATGTTTCAGACCTTGAAAAATATTTTTGCGATAAGCGGTACTAAAAAAGGCTGTATATATAATAAGGTATAAAACCACCGGAACAGGAGCCGGAGCCGGTTTAATTTTTCACATATTTTTACATTTTACAAGTCCTATTTGTATGCCTGATTGGGTACAAACTCCAAGTGACTGTGGACAGTCACCAAGTAACTGTGGACAGTCACCAAGTAACTGTGGCAAGTCACCAAGTGACTGTGGACAGTCACCAAGTAACTGTGGACAGTCACCAAGTAACTGTGGACAGTCACCAAGTGACTGTGGACAGTCACCAAGTGACTGTGGACAGTCACCAAGTAACTGTGGACAGTCACGAAGTGACTTGGGACAGTCACCAAGTGACTTGGGGAAGTCACGAAGCAACTTGGGGAAGTTAGCTCGTGGGTCTGTTCACTAAACTGTGTCATACTATATATAGGTATCAGCCGGATGGCATGGCAAAACCCAACTTGCGTATATCCGCCACATAGATAGATTGGCTTGCCGCAAGTTTTTAGATTTATGGTGGGTAATAGATGTTATGAGCAATACTTTTGACCAAAATACAACATGAAGATTGACGAATATCATATTAACCCTAAAACGTTTAGACTACTTTTGGAGGGAAAATAAAATAGTGATGAACCAGACACACATACATTTATTGATAAACCACCTTCCGGTTTTCGGTTCTATTTTGGGTGGACTTGTTTTGGCTCACGGGCTGTGGACCAAAAACAACCAGACAAAGGTAGCCGCCTATTATGTCCTAATCATTTCTTCAATTGGGGCGGTCATTGCTTACCTGACAGGTGAAGCAGCCGAAGAAGCGGTTGAGAATATACAAGGTATTTCAAAAACTATGCTTGACCAACACGAAGATGCTGCTGTTTTTGCTTTGGTAGCTTTAATCGTTTTAGGGGTCGCCTCTCTTATTGGATTATTCTTAACAATAAAAAAGTCGCCATTCATCAGAACTATGGCTTTTGTTACCTTGTTTATTTCACTGATTAGTTTTGGGATAATAGCAAGAGTAGGTTATTTAGGTGGGCAAATCAGACATACCGAACTTAATTCAGCGACCCCTACGCAACAACAAGAAGGAGGACAAGAAGATGATGATTGAACTTATATCGCAGTAAAAAATGACCAGGTCTATTTTCAGTCGCTATGTTTTGC
Organism: Bacteroidota bacterium; assembly: GCA_016722375.1. NCBI lineage: Bacteria > Pseudomonadati > Bacteroidota > Bacteroidota bacterium. The sequence goes on from JADKJG010000009.1 coordinate 21,022, forward strand.
CATTCATACAATGGTTTTCATTAATGATTTTTATAGCCATTGCGGCAGATTACTTTCTTCATCGCATGCAGATAGTTTCTGTTGGGCGCTATCTTGGACCCATTGGAACAATTGTCATAATTGCTTCTTTCGTTTACTCATTGCGCAAAAGAAAAATAATAGAATACGGCTCGCCCAAACAGCTTTTAATTGCCCATGAATACATGGCATGGGGTGGTTCCATTTTGATTCTAATTCATGCAGGCATTCATTTCAACGCATTGCTTCCATGGCTTGCAGTATTGATGTTGGTTATAGCGGTAGCTTCGGGATTGGTCGGTAAGTTTCTGTTGAAGAAATCTAATGAAACATTTAGAGAAAAGATTGGGGCATTGGTGAGTTCAGGAATCTCCAAAGAAGAAGCTGAGAAAAAACTATTCTTTGATTCCATTACTGTTGATTTAATGAAAAAGTGGAGAGTGGTTCATCTGCCTATCACACTTCTGTTTGGCATTTTAGCGCTCTTGCATATTATAACCGTAATCATGTTCAGCAAATGAAGCGGACAATTGTTTTACTGATTACGCTAACGGTAATTGTGCTTTCAGCAAAGTTTCCTCACGCGATGCTGAATCCCGGTGAACTTGTGGAAGGACATCAGAAAATAAAAAACGATTGTGCTGCCTGCCATAAACCATTCTGGGGAATTGAAACAAGCAGATGTATCAGTTGCCACAAGCTAGATGAGATAGGCGTAAGTGATTCTTCAAAAATCAACTCGGCAGTAAACGAAGGGATGGTTCTATTTCACAGTAAACTGAAAAATGAGGAATGCACGAGTTGCCATTCAGATCATAATGGATTACATCCACAAAAGTCAATTAAGCATTTCGACCATGACCTTCTTTCGGCTGACATGAAAATAAACTGCAACAGTTGTCATGGCAAACCAGTGGATAAACTGCATGACCAACTATCTACCTCTTGCAACAGTTGCCATAACACAAACAGTTGGAAGTCTACAGGAACATTTAATCATGACATGATTACAGGAGTAGATAAAACTAACTGCACTTCTTGTCATCAGAAACCTACCGATTCCTTTCATCAATTGTTGCAAGACAATTGTGATAAGTGCCATACAACAAGCAAATGGAAGCCATCTACCTTCGACCATTCATCCTATTTTCTTCTAGATAAAGACCACAATACAGAATGTATCACCTGCCATACCAATAATAATCTTAGCTCTTACACCTGCTATGGTTGCCACGAACATTCTGAAAATAAAATCATTAGTAAACATCAGAAGCATGGTATTTCCAATTTTTCTGATTGTGCTTCTTGTCACCGTAGCGGTGATGAACATGACATCCGGATAAATATGGGAGGGAAGCAAGAAATGAATCAAAATGATGTCAATAAAGTGAAGGACTATATTAAGTCAGACAAGAAACACCACAAAGAAGAAGACTAAAAAGATGATTAATTCTTCTCCTCCCGTAGGGTCCCCAATGCTTCGCAAAGGGAGACTCTGCAGGTGGGCGGAAGTTGAAATCTAAAAAAACACAGCGCTCAAAATTAAATTACTCTTCACCAAGCTAAAAATCAAACATTATGGAAACGACTACGACAAAGTATTCTACCGTATATCGGATTGTTCATTGGGCAATAGCTATATCGTTTTTACTATTGCTAAACACCATCTTTCTGCGATTAACTTGGCTGAATAAGAATAATATGGCGGATATCATGCAAGAGTATTTGAAAGGAGCCGGTCAATCTTTATCGCAAGACCAAGTAATTGCCATGGCCAAGAAAATTCGAGAACCGATGTGGAACTGGCATATTTATATCGGCTATATTTTGGTCGGATTACTCAGCATTCGTTTCGCTCTTCCGTTTTTCGGAGAAATGGAATTTCAAAATCCATTAGTTATGGGTATATCCACCAAAATAAAATTTCAAAGGTGGATTTACATTATCCTCTATGCTTGTATCGTTATTTCGTTAGTAACCGGATTATTAATAAAGTTTGGTCCGAAGTCTCTCCGAGAGCCTATGGAAGAAATCCATGCGCTTGGCATTTACTATATCGTGCCGTTTATCATCATCCATTTGGCAGGTATATTAATCGCAGAATTTACAGACCAAAAAGGAATTGTTTCAAGAATAATCAGCGGCTCTGATCATAGAGTTTAAATATGAAAGAGTAAAAAACTTAGCGCAGCGTCCTTTCACCCCCAGCAGAGTCTCTTCTTCGGAACCGTTCTTCCAAGTGTTGCGAAGCGCAATGGAAGAACTAATGAATGCAAGTCTCCAGACTTGCACTTTTAATTGCTCTTTTCCAGCAAGCAAGCCCAATCTTTTTCGTTTATTGAACCCCTACGGGCATAGGCTAAACCGAAAGAGGAGGGTAGAAAAAATAAAATTGTACATTTGTTGTAGCAAGCTATATAAATGTTTATGGTGAATTATGGCGGGTGTCTGCAAGTTGTACATTATAATAAATAGGTGAAACACAACTGAAAGGAGGGAGTCTGAAAAGCCAAAAGAATAGTAAACCTTAAAATCAACGATAAAATGAAAAATTACATATTTCTACTACTAATCGCAACATTCTTTGTTGGATGTAATTCTGGTACCACTACTGATAGCACCTCGAATGAGCGTGAAATCGCGCCTTCAAAAGAGGATAAGGGAACATTAAAAGCAGTGGCCAATATCATGGCAAAAAGCAATAGTAATGTAGCGGGGACCGTTACTTTTACTCAAACGGGTGATCTGGTTACCATGGTTGCTGATATATCTGGATTAACACCCGGAAATCACGCTATTCATATACATGCTAATGGAGATTGTAGTGCTGCTGATGGAAGCTCTGCAGGAGGACATTGGAATCCAACAAATGTAAATCATGGGAAATGGGGTACGGCACCTTTTCACCTTGGTGATATAGGCAATATCATGGCAGATTCAAATGGTGTCGGAACTTATAGCCGCGAAACGGATTTATGGTGCATCCATTGTGCTGATGCAAACAAAGATATAACAGGAAAGTCTATAATCATTCATGCAGGGGTAGATGATTTCTCTTCTCAGCCTGCTGGCGCTGCGGGTGCTCGAATTGGTTGTGGAGAGATTGTGCTGCAATGAAAATTTAGAATTACAACTATTGTTGGTGATTCCTTCTATACGGTCGCACTCGCTCTTGCTGGTGTTTAGTTTTCCGAAATTATAGCGGAGCAAACGTCACCAGCAAGCAAACCGAAGTCTTTTTGTTTATTGGAATGGCTGTAGGGGTTCAATATTTTGAACCCTTATAGGAACCGATATTGAACCCCTGCGGGAAGTTGTCGGTTGGAACCAAGCACCGTTGGTGTATATTTTATAAGTCTGTTAACAGGGCGTGTTTCTTTTTATGCCACATAAGAACAATACGCCATGAGGGGGCTTTCTATTTTTATCGAAAATATCGGTGGATGTATAAGAGTATCAAGGCTTATGAGAATATGCATATTGCCCTGTGGTTGGTTAAGGATGTGTGTTGGGTGACTGATTTTGAAGTTGGCGGCATGGCAATGATTATACCTACCCTGCTGGTTTCTTTGCATATCACCTGGCGAATGCGCAAGAATATTCATGATCTGTTTCACAACATTGCCATCAGTCTTTGGATATGCGCCAACGGAATATGGATGACCGGCGAATTCTTTTTTAAAGATTCCACCAGACCTTATGCCATTATATTTTTTGCGGTGGGCATTGCGGTGGTGCTTTACTACTACCTGATTATTTATCCAAAAAGAAAAGCCGAGTTGTATCAAAGCAACCGCGAGCCTTCTGTATAATCTCTTACACGCTATTAATATACAATCCACAATCGGTGGTTTAATAATAGGTTAGTGAAAACCATTGCCATCAGTCAGATTTGTACAATAATTACAGCTATTCAAGCGTTAAACTAAATAAAGGAATTCATGAAACTTCTTCAGATTGTAGCCGATGCAAGCACACAGGCCGGAACCGCTATCCCCACACAGGACACGATGAGTCTGTTAGATTTATTGATGAAAGGCGGATGGGTGATGGTGCCCATCGTTATATTATCCATCATATCTGTTTACCTAACTGTGGAAAAATACATCACCATCAGCAGAGCTTCTAAGGTGGACCCGGGTTTTATGGCCAACATTCGCCAGATGTTGCTCGACAACAAAACCGATGCGGCGTTGACGATGTGCAAAAGCACCAATACGCCGATTGCGCGCTTGCTCGAAAAGGGCATCAAGCGTTTGGGTAAGCCTATCAAAGAAATTGAAAGCGCTGTAGAGAACACCGGTAAACTGGAAATATATAAGTTGGAGAAAAATCTTTCCTACCTCGGCATCATTGCCGGTATTGCACCGATGTTTGGATTCGTGGGTACCATCAGCGGGGTCATTCGTATATTCTATAACATCTCGCTGGCAGATAATATCAGTATATCGCTCATCGCCGGAGGTCTGTATGAAAAGATGATTACTTCTGCTGCGGGATTGATTGTTGGGATCATGGCGCACATTGCCTTTCACTACTTGAATGCCATGATTGACCGCGTGAGTTTTCAATTAGAAAGCACAACGGTAGAGTTTATTGATTTAATACAAGAACCCACTAAGTAAGCCGATATGCGACTCAGACGTAAAAGCCGAACCACCTCAGAGGTGAGCACTTCGTCGCTGAACGACATCATGTTTTTCTTGATGCTGTTCTTCCTCATCATGTCCACGATGGTTGCTCCTTCGGTGGTAAAAATCAATCTGCCCAAAACCAATGCCGGCAAGGCAATAAGCAAACAAAATATTGTGCTGGCGGTTGATTCCAACCTGAACTATTTTGTGAATAATGAAAAGATAACATTCCCGGAACTGGAACAAAGGTTAATGGAGATTGCTCAAAAAGATACGAGCAAAGAGCCGACCATTGTTTTGCAAGCCAGCAAGAAATTGAGTTTGCAAGACGTGGTAGATGTAATGAGTGTGGGAACCAAGTTGAAGATGAAAATGGTGCTGGCCACCAGCAACAAGTAGTCTTGAAGGCCGGTTGTTTAGAAGAGTACTTGTTTATGGAAATAGGAAATATCTGCATCACTAATATGTTCAGCTAAAAGCCAATAGCCCCAACTAATTAAGAATCATGTTTGCCTCAACGTTTAAAAATGAAGAAGATGGTTTCAAGAGAAAGAAATCTGTGGTGGCCGGGCTTTTCACGGCTTTCCTCCACGGCATCATTCTTGTGATTCTTCTATTCAGCATTCTAAGAACTCCTCTTCCTCCCTTTGAAGATAATGCCGGTGGAATGGCCATCAACTTTGGAACGGATGAAGTAGGAACCGGTGATGAACAACCGTTTACATACAATCCGGGCCCGACAGAAGCAAAGGAGACCGCACCCGCCGCAGCGAAACAACCGGAAGCAACCGCACCGGAAGAATTGATTTCGCAGGAGACCGAAGAGAGTGAAGTGGTAGCTCCGAAGGTGGAGAAAGCTAAGATCAAACCCAAGGTGAATGAAAATGCGGTGTTCAAAAAGAATCCTACTCCGGTGGTCAATACAAAACCATCCAACAACACCAAGCCGGTAGAAAATGTGGTGCCTCAACCCAAAGCAGACCCCAATGCGCTATTCAACAAAGGGGCTTATGGAAAACCAAACAACAGCCGAGGCGATGGAACCGGTGGCGGACAGGGCGACCAAGGCAAACCGGATGGAGATCCTAATTCAAGAAATTATTTAGGAGATGGCGGCAATGGAAACGGCAGCGGTGGTGGAAAAGGAGACCTGAACGGAGGATTCAGTCTTCATGGAAGAAACAAACTAAGCCTGCCTTCACCTCAACAATGCAGCTCGCAAGGCAAGGTGGTTGTTCATATAAAGGTGGACAAAAGCGGCAAGGTGGTAGAGGCTGTTTTCAAACGATTTGAATCTACCGTCTTTGATGATTGCAATGTGAACAACGCTCTCAGCGCAGCACGCAAAGCCACTTTCAACGCCGATGCCAATGCACCGGATGTGCAGGAAGGCACCATTTCTTATATCTACAAGGTTCGCTGAGTATCTAATTGGGCATTTACTGGTTATTTGTTCTATCTATTGAAGATAGGCCGCAATTAAAATATGGTTATTGAGTCCGTGGTTTTTGGAGAGCGATAGGTAGATTTCATTATTTGCTTTTAGATTTCGGGCGAAATAGAAATAAATGACCTACGGCGAAACACTCTATTATCTGTTAGAACAATTACCCATGTTCCAAAGGGTGGGTGCCGCCGCCTACCGAAAGGACTTGGGAAACATCACCAGTCTTTGCGACATTCTCGGTAATCCTCAAATAGATTTAAAGTGCATTCATGTGGCGGGAACGAACGGCAAGGGGAGTGTGGTGCATTTGCTTTCCTCGGTACTGCAAGAGCAGGGGTACAAGGTGGGTACATTTGTTTCTCCACACTATAAAGATTATCGCGAGCGGATAAAAATAAACGGCCAATACATCAGCAAGGACTACGTCACCAAATTTGTTTCTAAGCATATTCAGTCTTTTAAGAAGGTGGACGCCTCCTTCTTTGAAATCACCACGGCGATGGCCTTTGCTTATTTCAAAGAAAAGAAGGTGGACTTTGTCGTGATAGAAACCGGTATGGGTGGAAGACTGGATTCTACTAATATCATCCAACCTATTCTTTCGGTCATCACCAATATCAGCTTTGATCATCAGCAGTTTTTGGGAAAAACACTGGCTAAGATTGCTAAGGAGAAGGCGGGAATTATCAAAAGAAATGTCCCTGTGGTAATTGGTGAAACGGTGAAAGAAACTAAACCGGTGTTTATACAAAAAGCCAAAGCTGCGGGTTCTGATATTTATTTCGCTGAGAAGAAAATGCTTGATTTCAAAATGAAGATGCAAGGTGCCTATCAGGAAAAGAATATGGCTACGGTGCTTAAAGCTATTGAGGTGTTGCAAAAGGGAGGAATCAAAATATCAAAGCAATCAATCCGAAAAGGAATAGAGAACGTTTCGATGAACACTTCTTTTATAGGCCGATGGATGATTATAAGTCAAAAGCCAATGGTGATATTGGACAGTGCACACAATGAGGCAGGGTTGAGGGTGGTGGCCAAGGAGATTAAACAATTAGTCGCGCGCACACAAAGCGCTCAAGTACATTTTGTTTATGGGACGGTGAATGACAAAGACATCAGTAGATGTTTGTCTGTACTGCCCAAAAGTGCTAAGTACTATTTCTGCAAAGCGAACATTCCGCGCGGAAGAAATGCAGATGAATTAAAGCAAGAAGCCATGAAGTATAAATTGAAGGGACAAACTTATCCTTCGGTAAAGAAGGCATATAAGGCTGCATTAGGTAATGCAAACAAGAAGGACTTGGTGATAGTTGCGGGAAGCGTGTTTGTGGTGGCGGAGGTGTTGTAGCCCAACTATTCGAACACAACAATATTTCTATTGCTATATCCGTCAGAGATATTGGATTGTATTTGGCCTGGTTGGCCATCTCCCCAACCCACAGCCCAATCCATTTGAAGGGTGACAGGAACGCCGGGTGTAACCGCATAAACACTGGTAAATGAAATATTCCAAGCGGCACCGGCACTGCCTGCAAAAGTACTGTTAGCCATTGATTGCCCTGCTCCAATAACTGCACTATTACCGGTATCGCGAACTCGCATACCAACTAATGAATTTGTTTGGCGGGTCAAAAGTGAAAGAGCAGATAAATCTCCTGCAGCCGATGCGATAATGAAGACAGTATCGCTCGAAGGGGTAAAAGTCAACGTCATCCCTGTCATTGGAGCAAAACCTGTAGTTTGTGTTCCGGTAAGATTGATGTCGGTTGTTCCTTTTACGGCCCAACGACCCCGTGGAGGGATAGTAGTAGAAAGTGTGCCTCCAGCATCCGTTAGGCTGAGTACATTAGTATTGGTATTGTAAGTCATCGAAGTATTGTTACTTCCTCCGCTTGCTCCGGCGCAAAGGTTCGTCCATACTCCGGCCTTATTGAAAAAGAAACATTGGATGTCTGTATCATAAACCAACAGACCATCTGCTGGCGAAGCAATAGCTGTTCTCTGTGCGGTAGTCATTCTGGGCACCAACATCCCTTTGTCATTGGCATTTAAGTGCAACAAGGCACTGGCATCAGGACTTGCAATTCCAATACCCACATTGCTTTGGCCAAAAGATGGAGAAGCAATAAGGATAAATAACGCGGCGAGAACTGGTAATAAAACTTTCTTCATGAATCGTGATTTCGGTTGTACGATTTTTAAAATGATAGATGTAAATATAACGAACAGGGTTGCTTACGGCTATTCAGGTGCCAATGATAAGTTATTTTCCAATAATGAAAAACCAACAAAAGCGGGATTAGTTGAAAACTTTAATGGAACCACAGATTTTTGAGTGAGAATGGTTCTTTTGTTTTCATTCATATACATACAGCCTATCCCTCTTTCAAGAACAAGTTTTTAGCTTTAATGAAATGCCTTATTCTTACCCCCGCATGTCTATCAAGCGAATCTTCATACTGATATTTGTTCTGGTTGTTTCTGCTTCGGTGGCTCTGTCTCTCACCTATCGCACTTATAAAAAGCATCGTATTCCACCGCAGAGCAAAGACAGACCGCTGCGAACCCTCCATAGGTATCTAGACAATAAATACCTGCTTTATCAATTACCCAACGATTATTATAAAGGGGATACGCTGGCACAAAGTTTCGAGAAGGGGAACGCTGATTTTATCACTTCTTTCGAACCGCTTGGGTATTCATCTTCTTTACATCTGCAATACACGCATGTTTATAGCCCCGAATGTGTTTATCACACTTCTGACAAATCATGGAAATATGCAGAGGTCTGCTTTCCGAATACCTGTTTGACGAAAGATTCCGCCTATGCCAGTGTAACAATTAGAAATACTGCGTCTTCCTCCCGTATATTTTATGTGCGTTTGTTCTATCAAAACACTTCCTACTGGTATCCAACGAATGATTCAATAAACATGGAACAGGAAGATTATCTCGATAATTATTACGGAGCATCGCGGGTTGTTTCCGTAAGTATCGCTGCTTTTGATTCAACGATTGTAAAAATTCCCTACCACATTGGGATGAACCCAAAAAGAGAATTCAATAATGAGCCACATAAAGACCCAGCTCGTCCCGGCAACTATGAGTTTATGGTGCTGGCGCTGACCAACCGCGATGAATTATTAATGAATGATGCTTTAGACTTGAAGGAGGTAAATCCTTTTGCTGTGGTGCAGAAAGACCGATTACAAAATGAAGGCAATAAGTACTTCAACCAAATGGCTTACACGCCACCCCAACATTTCAAATTTGTTTTTCTAGATGAATATTTTGACGGAATAAATGATTTAGCGCCCAATCATATCTATATCCCTAAAGACCGCGATGAGAAAAAACTTTGTGATACCTGTTCCGGTTGGTTTAGGAACACAATCAGTGAAAAATGGAAAGTAGGTGATTTTTTCCGCCACTTCGGCGAAAACTCTCGCTATGTGAAAGCTGATTACGGAGTGCGTAAGGAAAATTTCCATATTGATTCAAACGGAGTGGTTCTTGACATCCCTAAATCCACTACGACGAATTATCAAAAAACATGGGGTGAGTTTTTGTTTGGCCCTTCTTTTAAATATGGACACCTCACTGTTCGCGCGCGCTTTGCACAGATGATTAACTCAACCGGTACCCCCAATGGCATTATCCATAATCTGTGGCTCTATGAACGCGACCACGAAATACCGGATACGGTCAATAACCCTTATCGCTATTTCAACGGGGCTGGAAATCAACCTTTTGAAATTGATTTTGAATTCTGGACCAGTCAGGATAATGTCAATACCATGTGGGACGATAACGGTTTTATCAATTACTCTATTGTGGATTATATGCGCAACCCTAATGTAGCGATGAAACCCGGTGAGATGAAGGACATGGGGAAGTATAAAGTGAACCGTCTAAACAACCATCAACTCAATATTCCCGGTGGAAATATCAACCGGCTTTTCTTCAACCGCTTTCATACCTATGAATTATATTGGTATCCAGACCATGTTCGATTTCTGGTAGATGGTTATGAGCAAGCGGTGATTACCAAAGAGATGGCAAAAATACCCGATAAGTATATGTTCCTTTGGATAAGTTCACCATTCTATCAAGACGGAACGTATTTTTCTCAATCTGAAATTCCATTTTTGGTAAAGGACAAAAAGACCGAGATTGACTATATAAAGATTGAATAAGACTTAGCTAGCTTTGTAGGGTGTATGGTGCCTTTCTGTATCAGAAAATGGTTGGATTGGTAGGAAAACAATTAGGTTCAATCGGTAAACCGTTCTACCATTTTAACAAATAAGCAAAAATCAATGGCGCCACGATAGTCGCATCAGACTCAATAATAAACTTTGGAGTATCAATGCCCAGTTTTCCCCAAGTAATCTTTTCATTGGGTACTGCACCTGAGTAGGAGCCATAAGAAGTTGTCGAATCTGAAATCTGGCAGAAGTAACTCCAGAATGGAACATCATGCCATTCCAAATCCTGATACATCATAGGTACGACGCAAATCGGGAAATCACCTGCAATGCCCCCGCCTATCTGAAAGAAACCAACTCCTTTACCGCTGCTGTTTTTGCGATACCAATCGCTGAGCCATACCATATACTCTATCCCTCCGCGAACTGTGGTAGCTTTGATGTCGTTCTTTATGCAATAGGAAGCGAAAATGTTTCCCATTGTAGAATCTTCCCAACCGGGGCAGATAATCGGAATGTTCTTTTCGGCAGCGGCAATCATCCAGCTATGTTTCGGGTCAATCTCATAATACTGTTTTAGCACTCCGCTCAGAATCATTTTGTACATGAATTCATGTGGGAAATAGCGCTCCCCTTTGGTGTCGGCATCTTTCCACAACTCATAAATATGTTTTTGCAAGCGGCGAAAGGCTTCCTCTTCAGGGATACAAGTATCGGTTACTCGGTTAAAGCCATTCTCCAGCAAATCCCATTCTTCTTTTGGCGAAAGGTCGCGATAGTTGGGAACGCGCTTATAATGAGAATGTGCCACTAGGTTCATCAAATCTTCTTCCAAGTTGGCACCGGTGCAGGAGATGATGGCAATTTTATCCTGCCTAATCATCTCTGCCAAAGAAATACCCAATTCAGCCGTGCTCATTGCGCCGGCCAACGTCACCATCATTTTGCCTCCTTCTGCCAAGTGTGTTTCGTAACCCTTTGCAGCATCCACCAGCGCGGCTGCGTTGAAGTGGCGATAATGATGGGTAATAAAGTCGCGGATTGGAGTAGCCATGTTTAAAGTTTTAGGTTCAAAATTGAGCGGCGAAAATGTAATTTTTTGTCGAATAGAATTCTAAAATCAATTTTACTTTTCAGGTCTTTATGTTTCGTTTAGATATCGGGATTATATTGGGGGTGGTATTTAACTTTAGAATAAATTGATTGCTCAAACGTATATTTAACAGCAAAATAGAATGATGAAGCATCAGACCATACATGAATTCGTGGCACGCGACTTGGGGGGCGCCAAGGTAGAACTGAAACAATATTCGGGTAAGGTGTTGCTAGTAGTAGACATCGCCTCTCATTGTGGCTTGACTCCTCAATTAAAGCATTTGCAGGAACTCTATTCTAAATATAAAGAACGGGGTTTTGAAATCTTGGCATTTCCTTCTGATGATTTTTACCAACAACCAGAGGACGGCCCAGAGATTGAGATGTTTTGTCAGGATAACTACGGAGTTACTTTCCGCATTTTTGAGAAGGGTATCGTGAAGGGAAAACAGGCGCAGCCTGTTTATCATTATCTGGCAGATAAATCTCGCCTCGTAGGGATGAAGCTATATCCGCTGTGGAATTTTCAGAAATATCTTATTGACCAAAACGGTCAGGTGGTAGATTACTTTTTTCCTTGGACCAAGCCCCAAAGCGACAGTTTGACCGATGCTATTGAGAAAGAACTGACAAAACGACCTGTTGAAAAGTAAATATGGCATAGGCATGGTTATTGACCTTGAGGGTTACTTTTGCAAATTCAAAACCGATTTAAAAACAAATTAAAAACATGGCAACACAATTAACCGACAGCAATTTCAAGACTGAAGTTCTTGACAATGACAAAGTAGCAGTGATAGATTTTTGGGCAGAATGGTGCGGGCCCTGCAAAGCACTCACTCCGATTATTGAAGAAATGTCGAAGGAGTTTGAAGGCAAAGCCCTCATTGGCAAAGTGGATGTGGACAGCAATCCAGAAACAGCCATGAAATATGGCATTCGCAATATTCCCACCATCCTTTTCATCAAAGGCGGGCAGGTAGTTGATAAGCAAGTAGGCGCGGTTCCCAAGGCGAGCCTAGTGGCTATGCTGAACAAGCATCTTTCTTAGTAGCAAAACGAATAGATAAGACACAAAGAGCGCAAAGAGATTTTTTGCGCTCTTTGTGTCTTTGTGGTTTCTTAGTTTCGCCGCCATCGCTCTATGCCGGACTTAAATCATTTTCCCGAAATTGAAAACCTTGAACTGCTGGCTCGCCAGGTTGTAGAGGGTTTTATTATTGGTCTTCATAAATCTCCCTTCCACGGTTTTTCGGTCGAGTTTGCTGAGCATCGTCTTTATAATCCCGGCGAATCAACCCGCCATCTGGACTGGAAAGTCTTGGCCCGGACCGGCAAAATGTTTGTAAAACGTTTTGAAGAAGAAACCAACCTGCGTTGCCAGATTGTGATTGATGCTTCTTCGTCTATGTATTTTCCGAATGATAAAGATGCCAAGACGAATAAATTGCGTTTTTCGGTCTATTCTGCTGCGGCGCTCATCAACTTGCTCAAGCGGCAACGCGATGCCGCCGGGCTTAGCATTTTTACCGATGAAGTATTAGTCAATACTTCGGCGAAATCAAGTACGAAGCATCATCAACTACTCTACGCTGAGTTGGAGAATCTTCTGAAGGAGAAACCTTTGAACGTGAAAACTTCGGCTGCTCGCTGTCTTCACCAGATTGCCGATACCATTCACCGCCGCAGCATGATTATTCTCTTCAGCGATATGTTTGACAATATGGACCAAGAAGGAAGTGATGAACTGTTCTCGGCTTTGCAGCATTTGAAATATAATAAGCATGAAGTGATACTTTTTCATGTGGTGGATAAACAAAAGGAATTGGATTTTGAATTTGAAAACCGTCCTTACGAGTTCATTGATATGGAATCGGGTGAAAAGGTGAAACTACATTCAAACGAAGTGAAGAGTTTTTATGTAGAACAGATGAAGAATTTTGAAAAAGAACTAAAGCTCCGCTGTGGTCAATATAAAATAGATTTTGTAGAGGCAGATATTAACCTTGATTTTCGTCAAGTCCTGACTCCCTTCCTGTTAAAACGGAGTAAAATGTTCTGATAACTTTTATGGAATTGAACTACAAATCATTCGGGGAAGGGTTTCCGGTTGTGATTCTACATGGACTCTTTGGCTCATTGGATAATTGGCAAACTATTGCCAAAAAGCTGTCGGATAAATTTCAGGTATATATCATTGACCAAAGGAACCACGGCAAATCTCCTCACAGTGATGAATTTAATTTCCAGCTTCTTTCAAACGACTTATTGGATTTCTTTGCGCAACACCAAATTGAAAAGGCCCATATCATCGGCCACTCGATGGGAGGGAAGACAGCCATGGCTTTTGCGCTGAATCATCCTGAAAAAGTAGAAAAATTAATTGTGGTAGATATCGCTCCGACGGCTTACGGTGACTATCATAACGATGTATTTAAGGCCCTATATGACTCTAAAGTGCATGACGCGGAGAGTAGAGAAGAAGTAGAACACACGCTCCGTGAACAATTGAAAGATGAATCTACTGTTCAGTTTTTATTGAAAGGTTTGAATCGGGATAAAGAGGGAAAGCATTTTGAATGGAAATTTAATCTGGATTCATTGAACAAGAATTACCAAATCATTTCCGGCGCGCTGAACTCTTCTGATACTTTCAAAGGTAAAACCTTATTTATCAAAGGAGAAACGTCCAACTATATCAATCCTTCTAACTATTCGGAACTCACTTCTTTATTCCCAAACCATGAATTAACTGAGATTAAAGCAGCGGGTCATTGGGTGCACGCTGAAAAGCCACAAGAATTTATCAATGAAGTAATCAGGTTCCTGTAACCTTTTCTTCAAATTTTTACATTTGCCGTTCTAAAAATCTGTAAATGAAAAGAGAGGACATTGCGAAGTTATTAGGAGAAGAAAAAACTGGATACCTTCTTAATCACGAATCAAAAACGATATCCAAAGATCAACTTCACCTTCCAAACAAGAAATTTATTGATAAAGTCTGGAAAGAATCTAACCGGAATATCCAGACCTTAAAAAGTTTACAACAAATTATAGGAAATGGACGTTTGGGCGGAACCGGATATGTATCAATCCTTCCTGTGGATCAGGGAATTGAACACAGCGCCGGTGCATCTTTTGCCCCTAATGTGCCTATGTTTGACCCTGAAAATATTGTAAAACTGGCTATAGAGGGGGGGTGCAACGCCGTGACGAGCACTTTCGGTGTCCTTGGGATGGTAGCACGAAAATACGCCCATAAGATTCCACTCATTGTCAAGATTAATCACAATGAGTTTCTCAGCTATCCGAATTGTTATGACCAAATTATGTTTGGGAAAGTGAAGGATGCTTGGAATATGGGTGCGACAGCAGTTGGCGCAACCATTTATTTCGGCAGCGAAGAATCTAAGCGTCAGATTGTTGAAGTAGCTGAGGCTTTTGAGTATGCGCATGAATTGGGTATGGCCACGGTGCTTTGGTGCTATCTCAGAAACCCGGCCTTTAAGAAAGACGGGAAAGACTATCACGTAGCGGCTGATTTAACCGGACAGGCAAATCATTTAGGGGTTACCATTCAGGCTGATATTATCAAACAAAAACTACCAGAGAACAATGGCGGATTTACAGCCATCAATTTTGGCAAAACCCACAAGAAGGTTTATTCTGAGTTAACTACAGATCATCCGGTTGACCTCTGTCGCTATCAGGTGGCTAATTGTTATATGGGAAGAGTGGGATTGATCAATTCCGGAGGGGCATCTACTGGTGAATCGGATCTGTCTGAAGCCGTTGCAACAGCCATCATCAACAAGCGTGCCGGTGGTATGGGTTTGATTTCAGGAAGAAAAGCCTTCCAGCGACCTATGAAGGAAGGTATTGCTCTCCTGAACGCAGTTCAGGATGTGTATTTAAGTAAAGACGTTACTATTGCATAATCATGGAAGAAAAACTCCCTTGGTGGAAACGCTTTAGGAAAGGTGTAGAAACCTCGACAGAAGAAAAGAAAGAAACTCCGGAAGGAGTATGGCATAAGTGCAAGAATTGCAAGAGCACCATGCTAATAGAAAAGCTTCATGAGAATTTGGATGTTTGCCCCAAGTGTAATTACCATGAAAGAATTGATGCTGCAGCCTATTTTAGTTTGATTTTCGATAATGATGATTTTGAAGAACTATACGCTGATTTAGTTCCAACTGATTTCCTGAAGTTTACAGACTTGAAACCCTACGGTCAGCGAATAAAGGATACCATAGAAACTACCGGCTTAAAAGAATCTATGAGAGTGGCCTCCGGCATTTGTGGTGGCGACCCTTTGGTAATTGCCGCTATGGATTTTCGGTTTATAGGAGGCTCTATGGGCTCCGTGATGGGAGAAAAAATTTCTCGAGCCATAGATTATTGTTTAAAGCATAAAGCTCCATTCATGATTATCTCCAAATCTGGGGGAGCGCGCATGATGGAGTCGGCCTTTTCACTGATGCAGATGGCTAAAACATCCGCCAAATTGAATCAACTGGTTGAAGCGAAAATCCCCTATGTCAGCTTGATGACCAATCCCACAACCGGAGGGGTAACCGCCTCCTTTGCTATGTTAGGTGATTTTAATATTGCTGAACCAGGTGCTTTGATTGGTTTTGCCGGACCCAGGGTAATCGAAGAAACCATTAAAAAGAAATTGCCCAAAGGTTTCCAAACCTCTGAATTTCAGTTGGAAAATGGTTTTCTGGATTTCATCGTTGAAAGGAAAGACCTGAAAGCGAAACTGGAAACCTTATTGTCCATGTTAAAGAATTAAGATCGCCAAAACCTGTTTCATTCTTTAAAAGATGAAATAGTCATTAAATCAATGGCTTCCAACAAACCCTCAAAACAAAAGACCAAACCGGCTGCTCTTGCCCCTAAAGCAAATGCAGCAAAACTTGACTGGGAACTTTATGCCAACTGGGCATTATTCGCGATTTATTCTCTGATAGTTCTTTATACGGTATCAAACCACGAACCTTGGCGCGATGAAGCTCAGAGTTGGTTAATTGCCCGCGACAATTCCCTCTTGGGATTATTTCAATATCTGCCAAACGAAGGACACCCACCACTTTGGTATTTGATACTGATGCCTTTTGCAAAGATGGGGTTCTCTTATGCCGTCGTAGGATATATCCACGCCTTGATTGCTATTGGCTGTGCCTGGCTGATACTATTTAAAAGCCGGGTTCCAATCTATCTTAGAATTGCTATTATTTTTTCTTACTTCTTCCTATATGAGTTCGCAGTGATTGCGCGAAACTATAGCATGGTTGGGCTCTTGCTCTTTGCAATTGTTGCCATTTACGAAGACCGGTTTAAAAAGCCTTTGCTTTTCGGTGTCTTGATGTTCTTATTATTTCAAACCAATGTGCTCGCATTTTGTGCTGGTGGAGGTTTGGGGCTGATTTATTTGATTGAAATCATTCGTGAAAAGAAATTTAACCCTAAAATCTTTGCGTCGTTAGCCATAATGGGGCTGGGGGCTATAGCTACTATTGCACTCTTGCTTAGCGCAGGTATGGAATCTGACTACACCAAAATAGCAGCGGATAAAATGGGAGCCATTTCTTCCGCTTTTGGCAATGCCCTTTTGCTTAATAAAGACTCGGGCTGGGGAATCGTACTTTATATACTTCTTGCTTTAGCTCTTTTCCGCAAACCGATGGTTCTACTTTTTCTAGCAGTTGGCTTGGCTGGCTATAGCTATCTTGTAGCCTATAAATTTCAGGGCACACTTCGTCATCACGGATTCTTACTCACTTTTCTTGCAGCAGCCTATGCACTGGCGATGCGATATCAGCCGATAAAGAAATTTGAAAAATTCAAATGGATTGAAACAGGGGGCGCCATATTGTTCAGCTTGATGCTCGGTGTGCAGGCTTTGAAGGGTTTTAACTTTGTGAAAGAAGATTGGGAGCGAACCTTCAGCGATGCAAAAAATGCCGCTGAGTTTATCAACCGGAACCAACTATACAACTACACAATCGTAGGACACCGCTCCTATGCAGCTTCGGCGGTGGTTCCCTACTTGCCTGATCATAAACCGGTCTGGTATGCTGACCAGCAGCGCTTCGGAACTTTTGTTTACCTCGACACCACTTTCTTTCATAATTATATGAAGTATAGTTCCGACTATGCGCCCTACATTGCTCAACAAAAATTCAGTAATCTTGATAGCGTTATCTTATTACTGAACGCACCCATTCAACACCCCGAGTTTTTAAGCCGTTGGGATTTGATTTACCGAACAATGGAACAGCCCATCAAAGGCGACGAAGCCTTTTTTATTTATAAATATCACACAGATAAAAACACCAACTAAATGCAAACACTACAGCCATACTTAGAAAACAACAAAGACAGATTTCTTGCCGAACTCATCGAACTACTCCGCATCCCTTCCGTCAGTGCAGATGATAAGTTTGCAGCGGATGTAAACAAAGCTGCCGCCTTCATAAAAAAACAATTAGAAACAGCCGGCGCCGACAAAGTCGAGGTTTGCCAAACCAAAGGCTTTCCGGTGGTCTATGGAGAAAAAATCAAAGACAAATCCCTACCGACCGTTTTAGTATATGGTCACTACGACGTTCAACCTGCGGACCCTTATGAACTTTGGAATTCACCCCCTTTTGAACCAGTCGTCAAAGACGGGGATATCTATGCTCGCGGCGCCTGCGATGACAAAGGACAAATGTACATGCACGTCAAGGCATTTGAAATGATGATGAAAAATGATCGGCTGCCCTGCAACGTAAAATTCATGATAGAAGGAGAGGAGGAAGTTGGCTCCGTCAACCTCGAAGCCTTTGCTCTGGCCAATAAAGAAAAACTGAGTGCCGATGTCGTCCTGATTTCCGACACCTCCATGATTTCTAACGAAACCCCCAGCATCACCACCGGCTTGCGCGGCTTGGCATATCTCGAAGTAGAAGTAACCGGCCCCAACCGCGATCTACATTCCGGTGTCTATGGCGGCGCAGTCGCCAACCCAATAAACGTCCTGTGCGACATGATTGCTTCGCTGCACGACGAAAACCACCGCATCACTATTCCTGGTTTTTATGACGACATAGAGGAAGTTTCAAAACACGAGCGCGACCAAATGGCCAAAGCGCCCTTCGACATCAACGAATACAAAAATCATTTAGAGGTTGACGAAGTATTAGGCGAGACCGGCTACTCTACCTTAGAAAGAGTATCCATTCGTCCTACACTGGACGTGAACGGCATCTGGGGCGGATACACCGGACAAGGCGCCAAGACCGTTCTTCCCTCCAAGGCCTTTGCAAAAATCTCCATGCGCCTGGTTCCCAACCAGAAGAGCGAAAAAATCATGAAACTGTTTGAAGCACATTTCAGAAAGATAGCACCGCCCTATGTCAAAATCAAAATCATGCCCCATCACGGAGGCGAGGCCGCCGTTACGCCCACCGATTCCATTGCCTATAAAGCCGCTGCCAAGGCTATGGAAAAGACCTTCGGCAAAACACCTATCCCTCTTAGAACCGGCGGCAGCATTCCGATTGTCACCATGTTCGAAAAAGTGTTGGGCATCAAATCCGTCCTCTTCGGCTTTGGTCTCGACTCAGACGCCATCCATTCCCCCAACGAAAAATTCGGCCTCTTCAACTACTACAAAGGCATCGAGACCCTGCCCTACTTCTACCAGTACTTCACCGAGATGTCTTCCAAAGCGGGTTCTAAATGATAAAACCCGTCTTCCTTTTATTTGCCCTGCCTCGTCCTAAAAAAGGTGGACTGATTTTGGGGGCTTCCCCTTTGAAGGGTTAGGGCCCTTCTCCCACCTTCATCCGCATGGGTTCAATATTTTGAACCTAATACCCCAAATCCTCGCTCCAACGCACCTTTTATTTTTAAAAATAATGAAAATCATTCAAAATAATCAATTTTAACACAAAAAACCCTCGTCCCTACCATTTTCCCTCTTTTTTATAGCCCCAAGGCGACTTCCTTTTGCGCTTCAGTGACTTCCTTTTGCGCTTAGGTGAGTTCCTTTTGCGCTTAGGTGACTTCCTTTTGCGCTTCGGCGAGTTCCTTTTGCGCTTAGGTGAGTTCCTTTTGAGCTTCGGCGAATTCCTTTTGTGCTTCGGCGAGTTCCTTTTGTGCTTCAGTGAGTTCCTTTTGCGCTTCACCGAATTCGTTTTACCCTTAGCCCAACCACCAAACCTCCGTCGCCGGAACCACCAAACCAAAAATCTTTCAAACCAATGCGCCCGGTCATTACCCTATTCCCCGCACTATTTCCCGCAACTATCAGATAGAAATCAACTCACTTAAAGGAACTTTCTATTTTTAGCCGCATGAATGTAGTGCTATTTGATACCCGTCGCAATCGGGAAAACATGCTGCCGCTCAGCTTCACCCGTCCCGTGGCCGAAATGCGAGTAGGGATATGGACGCTCCGCGAAAAATGGGAACATTTATTGGCACAAAAAACCTTTACGCTGACCGAAGCCTATCTGCAAGATAAATTTCCATTAGCTCCCGAAGCTGCCCCTGCCTTGTATATCAACGGCTCCTTGCTGGCAGATGAAAAACTGATGGAGGCAGTTCAGAGGATGGGCGCGCTTCAAGCGCTGACAAATAATGGAACCCTACTTGCTTTCAAAACTGAAAAACAGCATCTCAACTACGAAAATTTTGAAGCCATCGCCCGTGGCTTTACGGCTATAGAATATACCGGTACCGTTAATTTGATAGAACATCCCTGGAACATTTTTCAAAAGAATGGAGAGGCATTAATAAAGGATTATGAATGGCTTACGAAAGGAAAAACGTCAGAGCCATTAAGCAAAACCAATACCTTGTTAGGAAATGCTGCTAACTTGTTTTTGGAAAAAGGTGCGCGGGTCGAGTGTTCTATCCTGAACACAACCACCGGACCGATTTATATTGGTAAAGATGCCGAAATAATGGAAGGCTGTGTCGTTCGCGGCCCCTTTGCCCTCGGCGAACATGCGGCGCTAAAGATGGCCGCCAAAATATATGGCCCCTCTACCCTCGGCCCGCACTGTAAGGCAGGAGGAGAAATCAATAACTCCGTATTGTTTGGATATAGCAACAAGGCGCACGATGGCTTTTTGGGCAATTCAGTCGTGGGCGAATGGTGCAATTTGGGCGCCGACACCAACAACAGCAACCTGAAAAATAATTATGGAAATGTGGAGGTATATAGCTATCGCGATGGACGGTCTATGGACACCGGCCTCACCTTTTGCGGCTTGATTATGGGCGATCATTCTAAAACCGGTATCAATACAATGTTTAATACCGGAACGGTAGTGGGTGTTTCGGCCAATATATTCGGCGGCGACTTTCCGCCCAAATTTATTCCTTCCTTTAGCTGGGGCGGCGCACAATGGCTACGAACTTTTTCTTTTGAGAAATCAATAGAAGTAGCCCAACACATGATGGAAAGGCGCGGACTGAAATTGGAAGAGCCGGACAGAAAAATCCTGCAAACGGTTTATGAACGAGAAGAAAAAAACAGAAAACATTTTAAGTAATGAAGAGAAAAAAGATTATAGCAGGTAACTGGAAGATGAACCTGAGTGCCGGAGAGGCAGCAAAACTGGCAACAGATATAAAGGCGAATCTTTCTGCTTCAAGTACTTGCGAAGCTATCTTGTTCCCATCCTACCTATATTTGTCTGAGGTCAATAACATCCTCAAAGATTCAACTGTAAAAGTAGGCGCACAGAATTGCAGTGATAAAGAAAGCGGAGCCTTTACTGGCGAAGTATCAGCGATGCAATTGCAAAGTGCAGGAATAGAATACGTATTGATTGGTCACTCCGAGCGCAGAGAATATTTCAAAGAAAACCATCCCTTGCTAAAAGATAAACTATCCATCGCTCTGAAACATAACTTAAAACCAATTTTCTGTTGTGGAGAACCCTTGCAAATCAGGGAGCGCAATTCCCAAAAGGAATACGTGATGCGACAATTGGACGAGAGCCTCTTTGGTTTATCTGAAAAGGATTTGAATTCCGTTACAATCGCTTATGAACCGGTCTGGGCAATCGGTACCGGCTTAAACGCCACTGCCGAACAAGCGCAGGAGATGCACGCTTTCATTCGCGAACAAGTGAAGAGCAAAGTTTCCGAATCATTGGCCCAGTCCATCCGGATTCTTTACGGTGGAAGTTGCAAACCGGAGAATGCCGGTGAATTGTTTGCCTGTACTGATGTAGATGGTGGCTTGATAGGCGGCGCTTCGCTTAAAGCAAAAGATTTTCTCACACTGATTGAATTAGCCGGATGATATATACAGGGTTTGAATTCTTTACTAAAGATGAAGTGGAAAGAAGCATCTTGATTTCATTGCTCGATGATTATCACTTTGAAGGATACGAGGAAACGGAAGAATCTTTAAAGGCTTTTGTTCCTACCGAGAAAATCAAAAAATTGAATGTCGCAGAAATCCTGATGATAGATGATCTGGGACATATCCGGTTTTCTTCTTCACAGATAGAAGATAAGAACTGGAATGAGGAATGGGAAAAAAACTTTGAACCGATAATGATAGCTGGCCGGGTAGGTATTCGAGCCCCTTTTCATGAACCATTGAACGCAGAATTGGAATTAGTGATTGAACCGAAGATGAGCTTTGGTACAGGACACCACGCGACGACCGCCGGAGTGATTGAACTAATGCTTCAGGAAGATTTTAAAGGAAGATCAGTATTGGATTTTGGCTCTGGTACCGGAGTATTGGCTATCTTAGCTGAAAAGATGGGAGCTGCGAAAGTTCTGGCAATAGACCATGAAGAGTGGGCGTTTAATAACTGTGTCGAAAATGTGGAAAGAAACGAATGCACTCATATTCAATCATTTCGGGGCAGTGATATCTTAGTGCCCGAAGAAAAGTTTGATATTATCTTAGCCAATATCAACCGGAATGTAATTCTGGATATGATTAAAAAATGGAACAGTATCTTGCCGCACAAAGGGATTCTAATTGTGAGTGGTTTTCTAAGAAACGATGAGTTGGATATAAAACAGGCCGCTGAAAATCTAGGACTTTCTGAAAGGAGTGTCATCAGGAAGGAGGATTGGTCGGCCATTACATTTTCCCGCTCTTAAACTGATTAATATAAGGATGAGAATATCTTTTATAACATTTATTGGACTGGTATTGTGCCTTTCGTTACGGGCTCAAACACTCACCTCATTTCCCAAAGACCCAGACGAATTTGTGAAGGAGTTAGACCGGTTTATGACTGCCGGAAGGGCGGATAAAAATATTGAAGCAATAGCTGCATTTAAAAAAATGCAGAAGGAGGGTAAGATATCAAATACGCTTATCGAAAGTATGGTTACACCCTGCAATGCCATGCTTTCGCGTACGATGTCACCTGCACCATATTACTATAACTACATTAATGCGGTGATGAACTTGGCGGCAAGTGGGCAGGCAGAGTCTAACTTTATTGAATGGAACAGGATACTGACTGAAGTAATTAAAAATCAGAAGAAAGGCGACAACAACCAGTTTCTTAAGTTTATAGAGTTCTCCAATAATTTCTTTCAACAGAATACGCTGTATTCAACCAATGCTAAAACATGGAAGGTAGATGCCAATAGCTATAGGCTGCTTTATGAAGACCAAAAGCCTCTTGTCCGATTTTCTACAACTAATTTGATAGGTGCTACTACCGGAGATACGATTTATGTTCATGAAACCTCTGGCGATTATTTCCCTTTGGAAACGAGATGGGCGGGTAAGTCGGGCAAGGTAGATTGGGCGCGGTCTGGCTTAGATCCTTCTAAAGTGTTTTGCACCTTCAATAACTATTCAGTGAATGTCACTGGTTTCGGCTATGTCGTTGATACCGTTACTTTCTATTATAAGGACTATTTCAATTTTCCACTCATCGGAAGGCTTACGGATAAATTGGTTTCCGGTCCCTCTGACTCTTCGCGAATTACATACCCACGATTCGATTCGTACACTGCCGGTATAACGATTAAGGATATTGCCCCCAATGTTTCATATACCGGAGGATTCAGTTTGAATGGAAGCAAAGTTTTGGGTAGCAGTTCCATGTTTGAAAAGCCCATGCTGACATTTTATGCGGCGGATGGCAAAACAAAAGTTCTTTCGGCCAGGGCAAATTCGATTTCTATCAAAAAAGGAGAGGAATTAAGTGCAGATAGAGCAGAGATTTCTATCTACTTCGGTACAGACTCCATTTATCATCCTCAATTGAGTTTGGTTTACAAAGTGGCCAAGAAGGAAATGCGGCTTCTTCGCGGAGAAACCGGCATGGGGAAGGCAAAATTTGTAGATTCCTATCACAACTATGAATTCTTGACGGATGCGATTTACTGGAATGTTGATTCCCCCATTCTGAATTTGAAAATTCTTTCGGGCGTTGGTCATAAACCCGGCATATATGAATCAGTAAATTATTTCAGTAAGGATGTAATTCGGAAGACCCAGGGACTAGCTTTCTACGAACCGCTTTCTGTCTTGAAGAAGTTGTATGAGAAAATAGGATACAGGGAAATCAACGTGAGTGATTTTGCAAAGGCATTGGATCCCAATTTGAAAGATGGAGAAGTAAAGTCCTTGCTATACAGTTTGGTGGAGAATGGTTTTATTGGCTACAATGAAGATCAGAGTACGATAGTTATTAAGGATAAGGCATTGAATTATGTCCTTGCTAACGCCAAGAAAATTGATTATGACATTATTCAAATTAAATCGGCTCCAAAATCCAGCAATGACTTTATTAATCTTGGGAACAGCAACATTGATTTGAAAGGTGTTTTTGAGGTGCCGATCAGCGATACGGCCTATGTATTTTTTCATCCAAGGGATAGTAGCGTCAGCTTGCAGAAAGATCGAAACATGGAGTTTGATGGAGTAGTTTTCGCTGGAAGAACCGATTTAATAGGAGAAAAGTTTAAGTTCCAATATGCCCCTTTCACTGTTGAACTTACGAAGGTAGATACCATGAGGCTATACCTTCCGGACAGCAGCAACAGGACTGATCTTATGGGAAGGCCAATATTGGTTCCGATGAAATCCAAGGTGGAAGGAATCAAAGGATTACTTGAGATTGATGCTCCGATCAATAAATCAGGACGAAGTCGTCTGACACAATTTCCGAAGCTATATAGCCGCGATAAATCTTTTGTCTATTACGATGACCCCGAAGTAGCCAAAGGGGCTTACGGACGTAA
This sequence comes from Bacteroidota bacterium, assembly GCA_016722375.1. Lineage (NCBI taxonomy): Bacteria > Pseudomonadati > Bacteroidota > Bacteroidota bacterium. The sequence goes on from JADKJG010000009.1 coordinate 45,663, forward strand.
AAGTTTCTTCTTTGAAATTGAGCCTTTTCAACTTGATAGCTTAAACAATTTTAACCCGGATATTATTAACTGGTCCGGCAAGCTTGTATCCGGCGGAATTTTCCCCGAAATAGATGACAGCATACACCTGCAACGGGATGGCTCTCTTGGTTTTAAGTCAGAAACCCCACCGGAGGGATATGATTTATATGGAGGGAAGGGAAAGTACTATGGTAAATACGAATTGAATTACAGTGGCTTACAGGGTAGCGGTAGGATTACGCACAGTACGGCAGAGTTCAAGGCGGATGACGTGCGCCTCTATCCTGATTCGCTACGGGCAACAACAGATACGTTTGCAATCGCTAAGACATTTGAAGGTGTTCAAACCCCGGCGGTTTTGGGAGTTTCAGATATGATTTTTTGGCGTCCGGCGAATGACAGCATGTTTATCAGTATGCTTAATAAGGATCTTCCCTTTGCTATGTACGATGATGGCTTTACAACTTTCAAAGGGGACCTGCTTTTAACGGATAAAGGGTTGAATGGAAACGGAACACTAGATTGGAACGAAGCTACCTTAGCATCCAACCAATTTGTATTTAAAACAATGGACCTTGCAGCCGATACTGCTTCCTTAAACATTAAAACCACCGGCGATAAGGTAACCTTTAAGACTCCCGATGTTTCGGCAAAGGTTGACTTCAAGACTCGGATAGGTGAATTTGTTTCTAATCAAAAGAACATTCCTACTGACTTTTCATACAATCAATATACCACTGCTATCAACGAATTTAAGTGGTTTATGGATCAGAAAATTCTCGACTTCAAAGCCCCGCAAGATGGCCCCGGTGAATATTTTACCTCGACCAAGAAGGAACAGCAGGGTTTGAATTTCTTGGGTAAACGTGCTACTTACAACTTGGTTTCATCGCTTCTTCGCGTGGAGCAGGTTCCCGAAATACGGGTAGCTGATGCCCTCGTTATTCCGGATAGTGGCGTAGTGATTATAGAAGAAGAAGCACGGATGCATCAATTGCGGAATGCAGTGATTGTGGCAGATACCATTAATAAAAATCACACCTTCGAAAATTGTGTGGTGGATATATTCAGCAAAACAGAGCTAAAAGCAGTTGGGGATTATACATATACCACTAAGGACTTGAAACAGACAGTGAACTTCGGTGATATTTCCTGCAAGTTAGATAAGGAAGGGAAGAAGCGAAAGCAGGTGGATGTTTACAGGCTAGAAGCCCGTGCTATCATTGATGAGAAACAAAACTTCGTTTTATACCCTGATGTGAAATTCAACGGAGAGATTAATATTCTGGCCGTAAACCCAACTATACGGCTCAAGGGATACTCAAAAATTGAACTAAAATACCCCAAAGCAGTTACCGATGATTTCTTTATTGACCAAGATGTAAACCGCGATACGCTGGGATTGAGGTATGACACCACCGTGCGTAATGCTAATGGAAATCTTTTGTCTGCAGGTATTCATCTCAGCCCCAATCCAGAGGCGCCAACTATGTACGCTACTCTATTATCGCCTAAGCTGGATAATAAAGATTTAACCATTTTTCAGGCTACGGGTATTCTGGCTCAGGAACCTAATGGTGAATATCTTTTTGGCGATGAAAAAAGAATCCGGGAAAAAGCAATTCAGGGGAACGTACTTAGATACAGAGATGTCAACGGGGCAATCAATGCTGAAGGCAAAATAAATTTGGGAGTGAATCTGGGAGTTATAAAAACTATATCAGCCGGGAGAATAGAAACTAAATTAGACAGCGGTATATTTAAGTTCAATCTTAGCTTGGGTATAGATGCTCGTTTAGATGATAAAATTCAGGATCGCATGGAGTTCTTTATGGTCGGTGACAATGCAGACCAAAAAGATATCAGCTATGAAAGTGAAGCGCAGAAGAAGGCTATAAGCGATTTGATGGACGAAAAGGACGATCGCAAGTTGTTGGAGGATTTTAATCAGTCCGGAGCTTTCGTAAAACGCCCAAAGGGTTTAACGCATAATATGGTTTTTAGCGATGTAAATTTTGTATTTGATAAAGAAGACTTGTCTCTTCGCTCGGTGGGTAAGTTGGGTGTCGCAATGATTGGTAAGAAAGTAATCAATAAAAAACTAGAAGGTTATATCGAATTTCAATATAAGGAAGGAGGAGACGTGCTCACAATCTATTTACAAACGGGAACTAAAGACTGGTTCTACTTTGAATATAGGCCCGGTACGCTAAACATCCTTTCCTCTTACAACGATGTAAATAAACTCATCACTGCAACTTCGCCTGATAAGCGTAAGATTAAAGGGGACAATAACCGATTCTATTATTACACACTGGGATCCTCGCTCAATCGGGAAGATTTTGTCAGTTATATGAAAGATAAAGAGTCTGGTGTAGTACGTGCGCGCCCCGAACCTAGAATTGAAGTTTCCGAACCGGTGGAATTGCCGCTCGATTCTTTAATGCCGAACGACTCCACCAATCTCCCGGATTCGTTGGGACATCAATTGCAAATGGAGGATCCTTATAAAAAGAACAAGTCAAGAAACCGAAAGGGAGTAGATCAGGACGGGGCAAATGATGAAAAGGTTATCCCGGAACCGGTGATAGAAAAGAGCAAAAAGAAGAAATCAAAGAAAGCGGCTGAAGAAGAAATGGATTATTATCAGGATCCATCTTCTAATCTAAAGGAGAGGCAGAAGGAGATGGAACAAATGCGTCAACAGGGCGATGGTATTCTTTCCGGTCCGCCGCCAGATCGAAATAAACCCGCTATAGAACCGTTGCCGATAAAGGAAGATTCCAGTTCTATCCGGGAAGACCTTAAAGAAAAGGTCGTTCCAAAAGAGGACTCTAATTTTACACCTGATGTTCAGAAGCCATCTCCAAAGATACCTGATAGCATTGCCCCAATAATAGAACCTGTAACAACAGATTCCGCGGCAAAACTTCCAACTACGCAACCTCAGGAGGTGATGCCGGAACCGGTCAAAGCAGATTCTATTCCAGCACAAGAAAATGTTGCTCCTCAGGAGAGAAAACAAGAATTAGCGCCTCCGGTCGAAGAAGTAAAACCCGCACCGGTGCAGCCTGAACCTCTAAAGGAGAATTCTGTGGTGCCTAATGAAGAACCCAAACCGGAAGTCCCTGCTAAAGAAGATTTGAAGACCGAACCAGTACAACCCGAACTTCTCAAAGAGGAACCTAAACTAGAGGCAATCCCGACGGAAGAGGCAAAACCAAAACCACTAGAGGAAAAACCTATAGCTCCAATTGAAGAACCCAAGCAAGAGGTTTTGCCATCAGAGGAAGTTAAACCAACGCCAGAATTACCCAAAGAGAATCTAAAACAGGAAACTGCTCCTCCAGTTGAGGAAGTAAAACCTGAGACGATACAGCCGGCCCCTCCTAAAGACGATGCAAATCTTCCCGTAGGAGATGTCAAGCCAACGGAACCTGAGCCTCCTATCTCTTTGCCGGATACTGAACCGTTTAAAACGGATACCATCGTTCCCCAGCCTCAAACAATTCCATCTGATACTATACCCAAATAGAATCTATAAATGGTTGGTGTGGAGTCTGTTCAATAAAGGGTGTCGGAGTTTAAAGCTGGAATATCCTATCTAATGCATCCGTGCAATAATTCCCCTCGCCTTTTATGGGCGTTCCATTGAACAAGTATTTGCCATCTTCCTAAAATAAATGGACTGTTCTAAAACTTTTTTGACAAACCATTGTTATGGATAGATATGATAAACATATTCCTAGTCCTCCTTGCTTTTGCCGGCATGGAAGCTATAGCACATTTTGCACACAAGTACATCATGCACGGCTTTCTTTGGTCGCTACATAAATCACACCATCAAAAGGGACGCACTTTTTTTGAACGCAATGACTGGTACTTTCTCATTTTTGCCACTCCCGGAATCGCGTTGCTCTTTTTAGGTATTTCGAATGATTTCAATTGGATGTTTTTCATCGGTTTAGGAATATCACTCTACGGAATGACTTACCTAGTGGTTCACGACGTAATAATCCATCAGCGGATTAAATGGTTGAAGCGACTGGATAACAGCTATATCCGGGCTTTGCGACGTGCCCATAAAGATCATCATGCTGAAACGGATAAGAATGCCGCCCGTTCTTATGGCATGTTGTGGATAGATAGAAAGTATTTTGCGTCTTCGGCAAGGTTAGACAAAGTAAGGGTCTATAGCCAAATCCGTTTTTTTTGTGAGCGGGATTATCCCTTTTAGTTTCTTTGCCGTTCTATTTAATAATCTAAAAATCACCCAAGATTCGCTTCTTCAAATATGGCTCATTATTCAATTAAGGATGTAGAACTTCTTTCAGGAGTCAAGGCGCACACCTTGCGTATATGGGAACAGCGCTATGATTTTTGCGGCCGCAGCGTACGGAGACCAATATCCGGTATTACACAGACGAGCAACTGCGGAAAATTCTGAATGTCAGCCTGTTGAACAGAAACGGATACAAGATTTCCAAGATTGCAGAGATGACCGAAGCAGACCTCAAAAACGAGGTGATTCAAATAGCTAATCAGACCCATACAAGTGATAACCTGCTCGACGCACTCACTCAATCTATGATTGATTTTGATGAAAGTCGTTTTGAGCGCACACTTTCTACCGCCATACTAAAAAATGGTTTTGAAGAATCTTTTACGCATACCGTCTTCCCATTTCTGGTTCGGACCGGTATTCTATGGGCTGCGGGAACGATCAAACCGGCGCAGGAACATTTTATCACAAACCTGATACGCCGTAAGTTGTCAGTTGCCATTGATGCACAGCAGGAAGAACCACTTAAAAATGCACGCAAATTTGTTTTGTTTCTTCCAGAAGGTGAAACCCACGAGTTGATGCTGCTATTCATTGAATTTATTCTGCGAAAAAACCGGCAACGCGTCGCATATTTGGGTAATTCGTTGCCCATTGATGATGTTGCTTTTATCAATGAAGTATTTCAACCAGATTATTTCATTACCTATCTCACCTCGGCACAAACCGAATTGCCTCTGAAGAAATTTGTGCAAAAAATGTCAAAGTCTTACCCCGACCGAACTTTGCTCATTGGCGGCCAACAAGCAGAAACCATCCAATTTCGTCTCCCTGCTAATGTCAAGGTCATTCATTCGGTAGAAGACTTGATGCAGTATCTATCAGCTTAAGGCTGATTTCCTATCCTCTTTCTTGGTAAAAAACGCTATGCTTTTTCAAGTCATAGCCATGTCTGGCTCATAATAGGCTACTTTATATTGTTTAACTAAATTAACAATAAAGGTAAACAGTTTGTTCGTTTTATTCAAATAGTTCTTATTTTTGTTCAACAAAATAAATAAAATGATAAACACTATTCAATCCTCCTCACCTGAAAAGCTAATGACAGCTTATGAATCTATCCTGCGCTCCTTTGCTATCAAACTGACTAAAAGCAAAAATGAAAGCGACGATTTGTTGCAAGAAACTTATTACAGAGCCTTAGTGAACTGGGAAAGGTTTACGGATGGTACCAACATGAAGGCCTGGTTACTTACCATCATGCGAAACATCTTCATCAATAACTACCGCCGAATAAAAAACGGTTATGTACATGCCACTGCTACCGAGAAGCAATTTGATTTTTCAATGGCGCGCCGTACTGACAATAATGCATCCATCAATACTTTTATCAGCGATGATTTGGCCAAAGCTATGAAAGGAGTGAGTAAAGACTTCACAGAACCATTTCTACTATACCATCAGGGATTTCAGTATCAGGAGATTTCCGAGATGATGAATCTTCCATTAGGTACTGTCAAGAGCCGGATATTTTTTGCCCGTCGAGAGATGAAAGAAAGACTAGCTGAGATGGGCATTCACAATGCATCCTACAACTGATGAAAAATTCCCCAAAGAAGGTAGTAGTCATTGGAGGCGGTTTTGCCGGATTATCAGCCGCCTCTATTCTGGCGCAGCAAGAACACGCAGTCACTCTTCTGGAGAAGAACGACTCCTTGGGTGGTCGTGCCCGAGTTTGGGATCAGGACGGTTTTTTGTTTGACATGGGTCCTAGTTGGTATTGGATGCCCGAAGTGTTTGAGAAGTTTTATAACCGTTTTGGCAAAACCACTTCTGATTTTTATACGCTGAAAAGATTAGACCCTTCCTATCAGGTTTATTTTGGTAAAGAAGAGACCTTGAAAGTTCCCGCCTCTGTAGAAGAAACTATTCTCTACTTTGAAAAAACAGAAGTAGGGGCCGGTGAAAAACTTAGAGCATTTCTGAAAGAAGCGAAATATAAATATGAGATCGCTATGACTGACTATGTCCACCGTGTCAGCGATTCTATATTCGAGTTTGTTAATCTTCAAACTATAACAAGCGCCTTTCGACTGAATATGTTTCAGTCATTACGAAAGAGTATCCGCGGTCTTTTCAAACATCCTCATCTAGTCAGCCTCTTAGAGTTTCCGGTATTGTTTCTGGGTGCTACACCTGAAAACACTCCTTCGCTTTATAGCATGATGAACTATGCCGACCTCTCGCTGGGCACTTGGTATCCTATGGGGGGGATGCACCAAATAGTTCGCGCAATGGAAAGTATCGCCCGCGAACAACAGGTTGAAATTGTAACCGGTGCCGAGGTGACAAAAATTGAAGTGAAAAACGGCCAAGCCCAAAGAGTACATACCGCCACCAATACTTACGAAGCCGATATTGTATTGGCTGGTAGCGATTATGAACATACTGAACAGCATCTGTTGGATAAAACCAATCGGGTATATGGCGAATCTTACTGGGAAAAGACAACTATGGCTCCCTCGTCCCTGATCTTTTATCTTGGGGTGAATCGAAAAATTCCACGTCTGCTTCACCATAATTTGTTTTTCGATAAAGATATGGAGCAACATGCCCGTGAGATTTACGAACAACCTCATTGGCCCACTGACCCATTATTCTATGTATGCGCTCCTTCCATAACGGATGATTCAGTGGCGCCTGCGGGTATGGAAAATATTTTCATCCTTATGCCACTTGCCGCCGGACTGCACGATAGTCCCGAACTGCGAGAAACGTATTTCAATGTACTCATTCAACGCCTCGAGGCTTTTGCTGGCGAACCTTTTCAGGAGAACATTGTTTTGAAAGAAGTTATTGTATCAACGATTTCAAGAATGACTACCATGCCTATAAAGGGAATGCCTATGGTCTGGCAAATACATTGCGACAAACCGCATTTATGAAACCCAAAATGAAATCATCGAAAGTGAAAAATCTTTTTTATACCGGACAGTTAACCGTGCCTGGTCCCGGTGTTCCGCCTGCCATCATTTCAGGTCAAACAGCCGCCGGAGAAATCAACCGCCTGATAGCAAAAGGCAAACTGTAAATTCAAGATAAACCCATCCTTATGTTTACTCTATACGAAAAGACCGCCGCTGATTGCAGCCGGATGATTACCGAAAATTACAGCACCAGTTTTTCGCTTGGCATCCGTATGCTGCACAAAAACTTTCGTGAACCTGTTTATAATATATATGCCCTAGTGCGCTATGCCGACGAAATCGTGGATTCTTTTCACGCCTACGATAAGCGCAATCTTTTATCTAAATTCAAACAAGAAACTTTTGAAGCGATCGAAAGTGGCATCAGCATGAATCCCGTGATTTATTCATTTCAGAAAACAGTCAACAAGTACCAGATACCGCTCGATTTGATTCAGGCATTTTTTAAAAGTATGGAAACTGACTTGTCGCAAAACATTCACGAAAAGGAAAGCTATGAAGCATACATTTACGGCTCCGCCGAAGTGGTAGGGCTGATGTGCCTACGGGTATTTGCCGATGGAGATGAAGTGCTCTTTAACCAACTCAAAACTCCCGCACGAGCGCTAGGGGCGGCTTTCCAAAAGGTGAATTTTCTGCGTGATATTAAAAACGACCACGACGAACTGGGCCGTATTTATTTTCCCGGAGTGGATTTCAAAGACCTGCAAAAAGAGGCGAAACATAAAATAGAAGAAGAGATCCTTCAGGACTTCAACCGAGCGCTTACCGGTATTCTGCTGCTACCTATTGGCTCCAGAGTGGGAGTGAAGCTCGCTTACAATTATTACATAAAGCTGTTTGAAAGAATCAGAAAAGTGCCCCCCGCTCAAATTCAAAACACACGAATCCGTGTGCCAGATATTCAAAAAGCACTCATCTTCGTTTCTACTTTTCTTCAACAGAAAATGGATGACTTCTGGCTATCGCCCAGTCCTACACTGTCATGAAGAGCGCTTATCTGCTGATAAACTTCTTTACCATCCTCATTCCTTTTCTCTGGTCGTTTGAATCGCGGATTCAATTCTACCAGAAATGGAAATTTGTTTTCCCATCAATTGTTCTTCCTGCTGTGTTGTTTTTGATTTGGGATTATTTCAAAACCCGCTATGGTGTATGGGGATTTAATCCTGATTATATCACCGGCTACAAAATGGCCGGATTGCCCATAGAAGAAATTTTCTTTTTCTTCCTCCGTGCCCTATTCCTGCATTTTTATTTATGAAGCGCTGAATTATTACATCAAAAAAGAATTTCACAGCCCGATTCTATCAATAGGTTTCACCCTCACCGGTTTGCTTTTTTTTGCGCTCTCATTTTTTTATTGGGGCCAGGCCTACACCTGGAGTGTATTATTCCTCTCCGGTTTTGTCCTGCCACTGCTGCCCCGCGTGCTCTCGCCTCGACAACTCAGCCTGTTTTCGCTTGCCTCCCTAATCAGCCTCCTCCCTATGTTTATCGTCAACGGACTACTCACCGCCTTGCCGGTGGTGATCTATAACGATTCGCACAACCTCGGTTTACGAATAGGCTCTATACCGGTAGAAGATTTTTTATACTTCCTGCTTCTTTATGCACTTAATATCGGGATTTATGAACGGTTGCGTAAGTAAGGGTAGATTCCTATCTGAAATTCGTTCTCGGCATTGGCTATGTCTATGTTGTTTAAGTTGGTAGCCTTTGGCTACATTTTCTCAGCTATAAGCTGCATTCTTTATTGAACATAGGCCCAGCCTATGCTTAGTGGGATTGGTGCTACCACTAAATTTCAATGATTTGTATAAATTCCACTCTAAAATCTAAACTCTATACAAGTATTTAAAGATAACAACGCTCCCGATTACGAACAGTGGATCAAAGACAATCCGAATGGTTTTGTTGTTAATACCACACCTCTTTCTAATCATCACTATCGTACCGTTCATAAAGTTTCATGTCGTTTCATATCTGGCAGTGATGGAAACAGGGCGCGCGCAACTAAAATGTACATCAAAGTCTGTTCAGCAGACGATGCAAATGATATTGAAAAACTTGTTAGTTGGTTCAAAAAGCACAAAACAGAATTTGATGGTGAATTCTGGGAGTGCGGGACCTGCAGTCCGCACTTCAACCAGCGAATTTCAAATCGCAATGCACCAGAAGGTAGCGACATTTAATGTTACTGCCTGATATAGAAGGGCTGTCGACATTTTCGCGTTTGCCGTTATTGGTGTTTAGTTAATCCCTTAAAAATGAATATCTGCCTATTACCATCAAGATTGAGTAGACACTTCTTCCATTAAAACTGCCGAGATTTTAACTAAGGTCGAAAGAATCTTAACTAAGATCAAGAGAATCTTAATTAGGACTGAAGTAATCTTAATTAAGGTTGGAGTAACCTTAATTAGGATCGAGGAAATCTTAATTAAGATTGGGGAAATCTTAATTAGGATTGGGGGAATCTTAATTGAGATTGAGGGAATCTTAATTAAGACCAAAGGAATCTTAATTAAGATTCGAATTAATCTGACCGTAGATTCTTATATTTCGATTTGAATTTTTGACGATTTATTGATTTTTTTGATTGTTTTAACAGAATAATGGCCTACTATTGAAAATTCATCTCAAAATAGATACAATAGGTGATGACCTAAACTGCGTACACTTCCATGACAGTGCTGGCTTTTCTGCCTAAACAAGAAATTTACGAGTTTTTATGCCTCTACCGCTCTTCGCTGCGGTCTGTTCAATGAACTGTATCATTAGAAATAGAAATCTCCTTCCTAATACGCTCTTGCAAAAATCACCCGCTCTTTCGAGGGCTTTCCGCTGAACACGCATTTGCCTTCCTGTTGCGGGTTGTCTAAAGGAATGCAGCGAATGGTGGCTTTGGTCGCTTCTTTGATTTTATCTTCGGTTTCGGATGTTCCGTCCCAATGCGCGGATATGAATCCGGGTTGGTTTGCAATCATATCCTGAAACTCTTCCCATGTATTTGCTTCGCGGATGTTGGAGTCGCGGAAGGTCTTGGCTTTGTTGAAGATGTTTTGCTGAATATCTTTCAGCAGGTCTTCGATATAATTTCCTACGCCTTCAAATTGCACAGATACTTTTTCTTTCGTGTCGCGCCGAGCTACTTCTACGGTTCCGGCTTCATAATCGCGCATGCCCATCGCCATCCGAACCGGTACACCTTTCAATTCATATTCCGCAAATTTGAAACCGGGGCGCTTGGTGTCGTCGTCGTCAAATTTCACTGAGATGTTTTTCGCCTTCAGTTCTTTCATCAGCGGTTCAAATCTTTCGCGAATCTTTTTCATGTCCTCGTCACCCTTCGTGATAGGAACAATCGCCACGTGAAGCGGAGCCAGATTGGGAGGCAACACCAGCCCATCATCATCGCTATGCGCCATAATCAGCGCACCGATCAGGCGAGTAGAAACGCCCCACGAAGTGGCATAAACAAATTCTTGTTTGCCTTCTTTGTTCAGAAACTGCACCTCAAACGCCTTGGCAAAATTCTGACCCAGATAGTGCGAAGTGCCTGCCTGCAAGGCCTGTCCGTCCTGCATCATGGCTTCGATGCAATAGGTTTCAACGGCTCCGGCAAAACGCTCGTTCGGAGTTTTGATTCCGCGAATAACCGGCAAGGCCATAAACTGTTCGGCAAAATCAGAATAGACGTTCAACATTCTTTCGGCTTCTTCCACCGCTTCTTTCGAGGTGGCGTGAGCCGTATGTCCTTCCTGCCACAAAAATTCGGCAGTGCGCAAAAACAAGCGGGTTCTCATTTCCCAACGAACCACATTCGCCCATTGGTTAATCAACAAAGGCAAATCACGATAGGACTGAATCCAAGTTTTGTATGAATTCCAGATGATGGTTTCGGAAGTAGGGCGAACAATCAACTCTTCTTCGAGCTTGGCTTCGGGGTCAACAATAACTCCTTCACCATTTGGATTGTTAATCAACCGATAGTGCGTCACCACCGCACATTCTTTGGCAAAGCCTTCAATATGCGATGCTTCTTTACTCAAAAAACTTTTGGGAATGAATAGAGGAAAGTAGGCATTGACGTGGCCGGTGTCTTTAAACATCTTATCCAATGCAGCTTGCATCTTTTCCCAAATAGCAAAACCATAAGGTTTGATTACCATGCAACCGCGCACGGCGCTATAGTCGGCCAGTCCGCCTTTGATCACCAAGTCATTATACCATTGTGAATAATCGTTAAGTCGAGATGTTATTTCCTTTGCCATGTGTAACTTTGATACAGTTTTTATGTCAATAAAATGAGCCGCGCAAAAATATCAAAATCAACAAGTGTCTCGACGAATAAAAGGTAACTTTGTAAAACATTAAAATGAATATCATGAAACGCTACACATTCGCATTGCTTACCGCACTTTCCTTCCTCGTTATGGGGTCGCTTTCTGTGATGGCGCAGGATGATAATTTTTATGATCCGAAAACTGATAAAGCGCTGCAAAACCAAACTCCGAAAAGTCAACCTGCTAATCAGAATGACGACAAGACCGATGGATATGGCAACAGCGGAACTAATTCGGCAAATAAGTACGATGAAAAGGACAAGGGCTATTCTGATTACACTCAGGATAATGACCTACGGGCTTCGACCGGTTATGATCAATATGAGGATTACTACTACACCAGCCGTCTGAGAAGGTATTATACGCCGAGCTATGGAAACAATTATTACAGCTACGCTTATACCCCTTCCTATTATTTTGGATGGAGCAACTGGAACACAAGTTTTTATGTTTCGAGCAATCCGTGGTATAATGACCCTTGGTGGAGATGGAACCACCCGCGCCGTACAGCAATAGTTATCTACGACCCTTATTGGGATTGGAATTGGGGATGGAACAGTTCTCCGTATTTCAATTCTTGGTCGAACCCTTGGGGTGGATACTGCGGTGCCTTTAGCTGGGGCTATAATCCTTATGCCTATAACGGTTGCAACTGGGGTTATAGTAATTATGGATGGGGCGGCGGAGGCTACTATAACAACTATGGAGGTGGCAGAGGTTATAATCAGGGCTATTATCATGGATACCGCAATGGCTACAACAATGGCTATTGGGATCGGTATGGGAATAATCCATATTATGGATATGGTTATGGTGGAGGAGCGCAGGTCAGCAATCCGGGAGGCAGCCAACAAAATCCGGGCAACGGGGTGAGACCTTCAGTCAAAACACTAACTAACATGCCGGTTGAAAATTCAATCGTGATACCAAAACAAGGAAACACCCGGCCGGTGGTTCCTGAAACCCATATTAAAAAAGAGCCGCTGGTGCCAATAAACACGGTGAGACCTATTGAAACAGTGCCGGTGCAGCCAAACAGAAACATTCAGCAAACAAAACCGCTTACTCCTGATCGTGTGATTCCACAACAGGTAGTTCCTCGCCAAAATGAGAATGTGATTCAGCAAACGCCGGAAAATAGAAACTGGGACAGGCAAAATAATCCGCCGCCTGTAAGGCCGCAGGAAAATATTCAGCGGGTGCCGCAAGAGCAAATACAGCAGCCACGGATTATTCAACAGCCGAGTAATATGCAGCCACCGCGTGATGAGCCGCGCATGAGAAATATGGAGCCTCAACAGAACATAGAGCGGTGGATCCTCAAATAAGGGATATGCAGCCGCGTGAAAGGGACATGCAACCGCAGCAGAGGAACATAGAGCCTCGCGAGAATATTCAAAGAGTGGAGCCGCGCCAGAACATTCAGCGGATGGAGCCGCAGCAAAGAAATATTCAAGAGCCAAAGATGCAGATGCGGGAAAGCTCACCACAGTTTCATCAGGTGCAGCCCAGAAACATTTCTCCTTCGCATATAGGTAGGAGGCCTCGTTAGTTTTACTTTCCTTTAAAGTCGGGGAGTCGCTTTTCAACAAAAGCGGCCATCCCTTCTTTTTGATCTTGCGAAGCAAAGGTGAGGTAGAAATTCTTTCGCTCGAACATCAGTCCTTCATCCAACGTTGAGTTGAATGCTTGATTCACCGCCTCCTTGGCCAGCTTAATAGCTACCGGTGATTTTTTGGCAATTTCCTGTGCCAGCTTAACGGTTTCTGATAATAATAGAGGAGCCGGAACAATGCGATTGATTAAACCGGCTTGCAGCGCTTCTTCTGCCGAAATAAATTTCCCGGTCAAGATCAATTCCATTGCCATCGCTTTGCCTACTGCCCGTGTCAGCCTTTGAGTGCCACCCGCGCCGGGCATTGTTCCTATTTTAATTTCCGGCTGTCCGAATCTGGCTGTTTCGCTTGCTATAATCATATCGCAAGTCATGGCCAGTTCGCAGCCGCCACCCAATGCAAAACCGGATACCGCCGCAATGATGGGCTTCTTGGTTTTTCTGATTTGATCCCAGGTGCTGAACTGATCCATAGTCAGCATGTCAATGGCTGAGGCTTCGGCCATCTGTTTAATATCTGCACCGGCTGCAAATACTTTTTCTCCACCGGTCAGGATGATGACGCGAACATTGTCATCGTTATCTAATGTTTTCAAGGCTTCCAATACTTCCAGCATCAACTGGCGGTTGAGCGCGTTCAGTTCTTTGGGGCGATGAAGTTCAATCAGCGCAATGTGCTTTTCGAGCTGCGGGTTTACTTTGATAAATTCCATGAATGCTATTTGTTTAGGGTTGATTTAATTCAGTCTCTGACATAGCAGCTTTGCCTCTTACTATCAAATGTTTTGTGAAATAGGTATTAGAAAGATAACCGATAGTGATTCCAACTATACTGCCGATAATTCCTCCCACGATGACATCTCCGGGATAATGAATGCCAACATACACTTGTGAGAAAGAAACAACAAAGGCCCAAAGACTAAATACCGTAACACTTCTCAATCTCTTTTGGCGAATCATCGTTAGAAACGTAGCCATGCCAAATGTATTGGTAGCATGTGCAGAGACAAAGCTAAATCCCGATCCGCAATGTTGAATTAGCAAGCGGACATTTACTGTCGGATCGTTGCAAGGGCGCAAACGATGAAAGTATGGTTTTATTATAGAAGCAGACAACTGATCTGTAATGGCAAAGGTGATAGCTCCGGCAATCAGAATTTTCCAAAAGTGTTTTGGGAATAGCTGATAAGTTCGGACGATGATGATGATGTAAATGATATACATCACCTGCGGGTTCCGCATGATAGGGCAGAACAAATCGAAAAACCAATTGATGAGATGATGATTGACGAGGTCGAAGAGTTGCTTGTCTAATTGTTCAATAATTTCCATCTACATTTTTTTAGCCACTAAGATCAACCGGGGCGACGAAGATGAATTAAATTCATTCAATTCATAATCACCGAAAAGGTGTGTGATGGCAAATCCTGCATGTTGAAACATCTCTTCAAACAACCTAAGGTTGATCAGTTTCAGACTCTCTTCAAACTGGTGGTCCGTTCCTGCTACTAAAAACTCAATCTTCTTTTTGATGAATCCTTTTTCAATCCGCTTTTTAATGTGAAACTGAATCTCCCCTCGTGGAATTATCTCCCGCGCCTTTATATGCTTCACCGCATATTGCGAATTGATATAATCAAGAACTAAAGTTCCGCCGGGTTTCAGACTCTTGGCAAACGACGTAACCACTTGTTGGTCGTCGGCGGTGTCTTCAAAATATCCGAAACTTGAAAACAGATTGAATACATAATCAAAACTGTTTTCCCGATACACTTCGCGAATGTCCCATTCTTCAAAGTGAAGATTCTTTTCCTCAATCTTTTTTGCGGCAGCAATATTACTTTCAGATAAATCAATACCGGTTACATGAAACCCAAGTCTTGCCAGCGTTTTGGAATGTCGTCCTTTGCCGCAGGCGGCATCCAATATGTTGGAGCCATGAACGACGTGAAGCTTTTCTGTCAACAGATGAATAAATCTTTCTGCTTCCTCATCGTTTCTATGTTCGTAGAGGATATGATAATAGGGGGAGTCAAACCATTCTTCGTACCAGGGTTCTTTCATTTTCTTTTTCTTTAACAATATGTATTCGTATTCACGCACTCACTTTTTCAAGCGGGCGAATTTGATACATTTGCGCTCCCAAAAATAAAAACAAAGCCTTTGTCACTAATAAAATCTATATCTGGAATACGCGGAACCATCGGAGGGCAGGCAGGAAATAACCTGACACCCACTGAAATTCTGAAGTTCACAGTTGCTTTTGGGAGATGGATTCTTCAAAACGAAAAAAGCAACAAAATTGTTATTGGCCGCGATGCTCGCGTCAGCGGGCGAATGGTGAGTCAATTAGTATCCGGTGCTTTGCAATCTATTGGTTTAGATGTGGTGGACTTAGATCTTTCTACAACGCCCACCGTCGAGATGGAGGTGATTGAAGAGAAAGCAGGTGGTGGTATTATCATCACGGCTTCGCACAATCCCAAACAGTGGAATGCACTTAAACTACTGAACTCAAAAGGAGAATTTATTTCTGCCCAGGCAGGAGAGGAGATACTTCGCCTGGCGGAAGATGATAACATCGAATATGCGGATGTAAACAAACTCGGTTCCTATATTAGTAAAGAGGGAGCGATTGAGCGCCACATTGAAAAGATACTCAAACTGAAGTGGGTAGATGTAGCCGCCATTCGGGCAAAGAATTTCAAAATAGTCATTGACTGTGTCAACTCTACCGGTGGCATTGCGCTTCCAAAGTTGCTTGCTGCGCTTGGTGTGGAAGATGTTATCAAACTTTACTGTGAACCAAATGGTTTGTTTTCTCACAACCCCGAACCGCTGCCCGAGAACCTCAACGAGCTTTCCATTATTGTTAAAAAATCGCAAGCACATCTCGGCATATCGGTTGATCCGGATGTAGATCGCTTAGCGATGGTGTCGGAAGACGGCAGCATGTTTGGGGAAGAATATACACTGGTGGCCATCGCTGATTATATATTGAGCAAAAAGAAGGGCAACACTGTTTCTAATCTTTCTTCGACCCGTGCATTGAAAGATGTGACCGAAAAGGCAGGAGGTGTATATCATGCTTCGGCTGTTGGTGAAGTGAACGTGGTGGAGAAGATGAAAGAAGTGAAAGCCATTATCGGCGGCGAAGGCAACGGCGGAGTTATTTTCCCCGAACTGCACTACGGTCGCGATGCGATGGTCGGCATTGCGCTCTTCCTGTCGCATCTGGCACAAAGCGGGAAAACGGCCTCGATTCTCCGCGCCGGTTATCCCAGTTATCATATCGCCAAGAAAAAAGTGGACCTCGACCCTTCTGTTGATATAGATCACTTGTTTGATGAGATAAAGAGGAAGTACAAGAAATATACCATCAACACCACCGACGGGGTGCGCATTGACATGGATACCGATTGGATTCATCTGCGCCGTTCCAACACCGAACCTATTGTGCGGATATATGCCGAAAGCAATTCTGAAACTACGGCCAATAATATGGCGCTTCAGGTCATGAGTGATCTGAAAAACTTCGCACCTAAATAGCGGTCATTAAAGGCTTTTGTTCCGAACGGAATATCCAATCTCCAATTTCTTTTTGGTGACCGGTTAGGTTTCTAATGCTTTTGATACTTGAGCAATCATCCCATTTTTTAGAGAATACATTTTTTCTATCGAAAACGATATGGTATTTGGAAAGCGCAATATCGTTTTAGACCAAAACCATATAGCCCCGAATAGAAATAGTATTGTTTTGGGATGGAACTATGCTACTCCTATCTAAAACAATGTTGTTTCTGCCAGACAGTATATAGTTCTTGCCTGAAAGTATGTAGTGCCGGATAGGAACCACATGGTTCTTTGCAGGAACTATATAGTCTGTGGGACAAACCATATAGTTCCAGCCAGATACTATGTAGTTTTTGGTAAAAACTATGTAGTTCTTGGGAGAAACTATATAGTTCTTGACAGAAACTATGTAGTTCTTGGATAAAACTATGTAGTTCCAGCCAGATACTATGTAGTTCTTGCGAGAAACTATGTAGTTCTTGGGAGAAACTATGTAGTTCTTGACAGAAACTATGTAGTTCTGGACAGAAACTATGTAGTTCTGGACAGAAAGTAGTTGAAAATGGCCTGTTTTTTAACACTTGTAATATGGAGAAATATGTTTTTGAGCCAGAAGGGCGGATTTTAACACCAAAACAGTGCTATTTATCCCAAAACATAAAAAACAGACTCAAAAGAGAGAATTGGCATTAGCACTGCCAACAAGAACCTGATTGAAAGAAGCTTTTTGAGGAAAGATGGGTGGGCAACAAAGTTGGATAGTTTCCCTTTCCATTGCTCCAAAGATCATTTATATCTATCGCAACAAACTGACGTTGCCGCTTATCGTATTCAATTTGTTTTCGCAATAATTGAAGTATTCGCACTCATAACCATAAACTCCTAAAGGCTGATTCTCCTCTTTATACACACCATCCCATCCGAGCAAAATATTCTTTGTTTGATAAACCATTTCGCCCCACCGGTTGAATACTTTCATAGAAAAACTACTGGTTGGGCATCTACATACCGCTCGAAACAAATCGTTCATTCCGTCATTATTAGGAGAAAAGGCGGTCGGAATCAACAAAGCACATTCATCTGGATAAATGGTCAGCCTCACTTCATCCGAAGCAATTCCACAACCATTATTTACGGTAACGGAGTAAACACCGGTTTGTGTAACGTGATAAAAACTATCGGTTGAATTATCCTGCCAGCGATAAGTTGCATTTGAAATCCCCGGAGCAAGAACCAGCCCTCCACGACTACAAACATCTCTGTCATTTCCTAAGTCAACGAACAGATTGTTGTCACCAAAACCGACGGTTATAGTATCGCTTGCGGAACAACCGGAAGGATCTGTGACCGTAACCATATAATCTCCCGCACTGGTAACTCTATTGGTCGGATTGATGCTGCCATTGTTCCAAAGATAAGTGCCTCCAGCGGTAGTAGCATCTAATAATAGGGAACCATTGGGACAAATAGCCGTGTCGTTTCCTAATGTGAATGAAATAGTACATTCTGCGGGTTGAATGCAGGCAGAGTCAATACAGAAAAGGATGCAGGTCGGCCTGATCAAGAACTAAAGGCCGAACGATGGATGAAACCAATAAATAGTATAATTTGAACTCAGATTACTAAGATCAAATGTAGTTATAGTCGCCGCATTGGTAGAAAACTGGGAATCTTTATAAACATTAATGCTCCGTGAAGGGATTGGCAGTAGTGGGGTAGCCGAGTTGAAGGAGTTGTAAGTAAAACTTATCGGCCTTTGCAAAGATAGAAACTCCACATCTATAGGAAGTCGGAGTTTGAGAACGGTACATTTCTGATGGCAATGAGAGACTGAGTACTTTTGCCAGACTAAAAACTAAATCTGACCGATACGCCCTCTCCAGTCCAGTCAATTTCATCTAAACCGTCATTAAGGCATATTGCGTTCCGCTAAGCATTCACAAAAGAACCGAGATTCGTTGGAATAAATGGATGGTGTTCCATTCGGAACAAGCCAATTATGTAGAAAGCCGGAGTTCCCATTTCCATAAATGTTAAAGGCATTCTCCTTTTCAGTATTCCCAATTGGTGTTGCATCAAAATCTTCACATTGGACTTGTGATTGCAACAGTTTATGCAGAAATATTAATGTCAAGGAAACTAAGAGATTATTGGTTCTCATTGAGTATATTTTGAAATCAACTTTGCAGAATAGCATATTTATAAAGAGGTTCCAGAAGAATTCTATCATGGATTATCATAAGATTCCTTTTTTTGTGCAGATAATTACGGCTATATGAATTTACCCTTTCAAAATGTACTTGTTTTAGCTCCCCACACCGACGATGGCGAGCTTGGATGCGGAGGACTGATTGCCCGAATGATAGAAGAGAAAAGGAAGGTGACTTATGCGGCATTTTCTACCGCCGAAGAATCGGTGCCGGATGGGTTTCCTAAAGATGTTTTGAAAACAGAAGTAAGAAACGCTACTCATAAATTAGGAATAGAAGAAGAGAATCTGGTCATCTTCAATTATCCGGTACGCAAACTCAATTATCATCGTCAGGAAATTCTCGAAGACTTGGTTCGTCTTCGCAAGAACAACTACGACCTTATTCTGACTCCCTGCCTGCACGATATTCATCAAGACCACACCACGGTGGCCCATGAAGCACTTCGGGCATATAAGAACACCTCTATCCTCGGCTATGAACTGATCTGGAATAATCTTTCTTTTAAAACTACCAGCTTTATTTCTTTAGAAAAGCGGCATATAGAAAGTAAAGTAGCGGCATTGCAGGAATACAAATCTCAAGGAAATCGAGATTATATGTCGGAGGAGTTTATTTTCTCGCTTGCCAAAACGCGTGGTGTACAGGTAGGGATGAAATATGCAGAGTCCTTTGAAGTAATTCGTTTGATGTTATGAAAAGAATAAGGGTGTTGATGACTGGTGCCGGCGCTCCCGGCGGCCCGGGAATCATTAAATGTTTACAGGCTGATAAGCGCATTGACTTGACGGTATGTGATGCGAATGCCTCCGCATCGGGACGGTTTCTCAACAAAGAATTTTTTCAATGTCCACCGGCTTCCGATTCCGGCTTTTCAGAATTCATGCTACAGAAAAGCAGAGACTTGGAGGTGGATGTATTGTTTCCATTGGTGACTAGAGAGTTGTTTTTGTTTGCTGAAAGGAAAAATGAATTTGCCGCAACGGGAACTAAGGTAATCGTATCGGATAAGGACGCGCTCAACACAGCTAACAACAAAAGCCGCTTACATCAACATCTGAAATCATCCGGCATCATGGTTCCTGAGTTTTATGTGGCAAATACTTTGGAGGAATTGGAAAATGCTTTTTCAAGTTTGGGATATCCGCAGAAAAAGGTCTGTATCAAGCCTTCGGTCTCTAACGGTAGCCGCGGCGTAAGAATCATAGACCCAATGGCGAAGGAGTTTGATTTGCTTTTTAATGAAAAGCCCAACTCGCTTTATATGCTGAAGGATGATTTATTCCGAATTTTGAAAGGACATAAATTTCCCGAACTATTGGTTTCAGAAGTGCTGCCCGGAGAGGAGTTTACGATTGATACTTTAATGTATCAAGGTAAGAGCCTTTTGATCGTGCCGCGTTCGAGAACAAAGATGAATGCCGGAATATCTGTGGCGGGTGAAATAGTGAAACAGGAAGAAATTATAGCTTATGTTCAGCAGATGTCGGCAACGCTTCCCTTACATGGCCCAATCGGCTTTCAGGTTAAGAAAGCAGATGATGGAAAATTTAAGTTGCTTGAAATCAACCCTCGAATTCAAGGTACCAGCGTTTCACTGATGGGTGCAGGAGTTAATCTTCCTTTGTTGGCAGTGCTGCAAGAAGCAGGAGAGGAGGTTCAAATCCCCGAAGTAAAATGGGGAACGAAGTTTGTCCGTTTTTATAACGAAGTTTACTATCGGTAGTTATGGGTGAAAATTATCCGATTGAAAGAATTAGAGATGCCTTTACTTTTTTAATGTGGCAGTATGATTTTTTTCTGTTGGATTTAGACAACACGCTGTACGACGAAAAGCAATATCTGTATCCCGTGTATCAAGCTATCTCAAAAAGAATGGCTAAAGCATATTCCCTGAATGAAACAGAGATGACGGATTTTTTCCTAGATACATTTGAGAAAGAAGGAAGAGGAAGTTTGTTCAACAAGTTGTGTGAGCAGTTCCATATACCAGAACAAGAGATTTCGGGGATGCTTATCACTATGAGGGAAATTATTTTGGTCGAAAAGATTCAATTGAATCCAGTTGGAAAATTGGTGCTTGACCTGTTAGTTGAAGAAAGGAAGAAGATATTTATCGTCACTAATGGAAATGTCGCTCAGCAAAAAAATAAGGTGAGTTTGATTGACTGGGGAGAAAGTTTTTCGTATTTGAACTTCGTCTATGCCAACTTGTATCAATCTAAACCCAACCGGGCATCATTCGATTTCTTGCAAAAGGAGTTTAGTGTGTTGCCCGAAAAAACCATCATGATAGGAGATAGTCAGACGGATGAGGAATTTGCTAAAAACAGCGGCATACAATATGTCCCGGTTCAGATGTTTTCTATGTAACTAAATCCTCCAGCAATCTAGCGAGTTGTCGCGTGATATTGGAAGCAGCAAATTGTTTATACTCGTCTCCAGAGTGTTTTCCTGCTTTTCCATGCTGGTTCCAGTAGTGGTACGCACTTTGGATGCGTTGTTTCATACTTTCTTTATCTGAGTAATCTATGATAGAGTTTCGATTGGCGGTTTTCATCACGTCCTGTGCGCTTCCATCTACTGGTCCTATACCCATTAATTCGGTTCCGGTAGGTAAGTATTCAAACACCTTTCCTGTCATCAGAAGTTTATTGTCTTCCACATTGGCAAGTAGAAAAAGCAATAGGGAAGAATGCCACATATAGCTCACAACTTCAGAATGAGGCATGAAATCTTTATAAACCACTAGGTCTTTAATTTCCGCCTTTTCTATTGATTTTTGGACTTCCTTATCAACCCTTCCGATAAGAAGAAGTTTAAGTTCAGGACATTCTGATTTAAGTTCTGCCAAGGCATCCCACAATTGGGGGACATTTTGGGAAGCAAGGAAATTGCCAGTGTAGGTGAATAAGAATCCCTTTTCATTCGGCAACGCCTGGCTTGGACTGCTAAACCGCTCATCATCGTAGCCGTTATATATCACCTGAAGCGAGCGAGTGCGGTCTTCAAATTTTTCTTTCATTCCCTCACTAATGACTGTTACCGTATCAGCACTCTGTAACACTTCAGATTCAAGAGATTCATCTTTAGCTATGGTACTGGCAGTTCTTGGCAGCATTTGATTCTGAATAATTCCTGTCCAAGGGTCGCGAAAGTCAGCCAACCACTTTACTCCGAATTTCTTTTTTAGTTGCAATCCAATCAAATGAGTGGAATGAGGAGGTCCGGTGGTAATTATTGCAGCTATCTTTTCGTTTTTTAGTACTTCCTCTGCCTGTTTAACCGCATAAGGAATCCATCCCTTTCGTGCATCTGGTATAAAGTAGTTGGCACGTATGAATTCAGAGATCTTTTGAAAACTAGTTTTGTTTCCTTGACTGCCTACTTCAACTGTAGGTAGGCTTTTCCCCTGTTTACCTTTCAATAAATTGTATAGTAAAAACGGCTCAAAGGTCTTCGTCTTATACACCCGCAAGTCTGGTGGAACTTCCTTTTCTAATGATTCATCAAAATATGGATAGCTGCCATTCTTTACAGTAATAATGATTGGTTCCCATCCGAACTGGGGAAGATATTTAGAGAACTTTAAAAAGCGCTGGACAGCGATGCCGCCGGATGGAGGCCAATAATAAGTAAAGATTAAAACTTTCTTACTCACTTCTTCTTCCCAGACTTTGATACCGTTTGTGTTGGCTTAGCGGCCACAGGTTCTGTCTCGATTTCTTTCATCTTTTTGTACCCCGCAAAACCAAACGTGCCAAATACAAAGGCGAACAAGAGGAAAGACCCCGCATAAGCTATTTTATTCCCTTCTACCACTGACTTTGGTTCGAAACGGAATTCAATCTGATGTGTACCTGCCGGTATGACCATGCCACGAAGAGTATAATCCACCCGCAAATGGTCGGCTTTCTTTCCATCTATGTAGGCGTTCCACCCTTTGCTGTCGTCGTAATATATTTCGGAGAAAACAGCCAACTGAGATGAATTGGCATTGGAAGCATAAGCAAGTTTATTGGGTGAGTAGCTCAATAAACGGATAGCTGCACCGCTATCCACTGCGAACGATTCATTGCCAACCTTGGCTTTAAATCGCTCATCAATCACCACCGTATTTGCCGGATCAAAATTGTTTAGTGCTTCAACTTCTTCATCCGCATTTTTAACCCACTTAATATCATGGACAAACCAAGCATGACCCAAAGCCCCCGGATTGCGCTGTGCCACCGGTTGTTTGGTTTCTGGATTTTGGTTGATGAAGTATTTGGTATTGAGCATATTCAATACGCTCATATTGTTTTTAGAAATATGATGCTCAATTAAATCCTGATAACGAATCAATTTCGCCGGATGATAGCCGCCCACCGATTTATGGTAATAGGAAGTCATGGCATCATTAAAAGGATCGCGAGTAACATTGAAAACACGGTAATCGGGGTCACTATCTTTTAGAATGTCCAGATCTGCTTGGGTAGGGGTATGGTTGCTTTGATATTGATTGCCTTCTATAAAGTTGTCGGTATTCAAATATCGTTTGCCAATCAGCCATCCATCTAAAAGAAACACCATTGCGATACCGCCAATCAAAATTTGTTTGGAGAGTTTCTTCTGAACATAGAACCAAATCAAACCAAAGGCCGCAGCGATGAAAAACAAAGAGCGGAAAGCATCCATTCGCAATAAGGATGCCCGGTCTTGCTTGATGGCATCTATCAACCAGCCATTGCCATTGTCATAATATTGCTTATCACCTGCGCTGGTGAAGTCAAAAAACATTCCACCTAATACGCCAAATAAAACGACAATACCTGCTATGATGCCACCTGCTATCTTTAGCTTCTTAATCAAATCATCCTTTCCTATTTTCCCTGCAATAATTTCTTGCAATCCTAGCAAAGCCATCAGCGGCATGGTCAATTGGGCGATGGACAGCGCCATCGTTGGAGTACGGAACTTATTGAAGAAAGGAAGCAACTCAAACATCCATTTAAAGAAGGGAGTATTATGTCCCAGTCCCAGCAAAATGGAGAAAATCGTCAGCGCTAGCATCGCCCACTTGATGCGGCTGCGGACAATCAACATAGACAACAAAAACAAAAAGCAAACCGCCGCTCCATAATAAACAGGGCCCGAAGTGAATGGCTGATTGCCCCAATAGACCGGCATTTGTCGGATGTATTGCATCGCCTGATTTTCCGAAACACCTTTCTTCATCATTTCCTTATAGGTGTTAGAACTTTCGCTCAAAGGCGCACCGGATGCCCCCCCAACCATATTCGGAATCAGGATGGTGAGAATTTCACCATCGGTTAATCCATAACTCCATTTCGAAGCATACTCAAAATCCAAGCCTCCCCCTTTGGTAGCTTCTTTCTTTTGTGTCAATTCCGAAGAGCCACCGCGGATGGTTTCCTTAGCATATTCCTGTGTGCTCCACAACATTCCTATATTCGGAATGACCGCAAGGATAGCCGCTATCACCAACACACCACTGGCTTTTGCAAAATGAGCTATCTTCTTCTCCAGAATGGAATTAATCAGAAAATAAATTCCGACAAACCCAACAATCATCACCATGTAGTAGGCAATCTGGAAGTGATTCGAGTCTATCAGCATAGATAAAAACAGCGCCGTGACCGCACCGCCCAGCAGAATGTTTTTTCGATAGGCCAAAATCACACCACCCAGCACAGGTGCCATCAGGCTGATGGCCTGCACCTTGGTATTGTGGCCCGCTTCGATAGAAACCATTATAAAGAAGGTGGAAAAGCCGTAAGCTAGCGCACCTGCCAAACTCAGCCACACATCCACCTCCAGGCATAGCAAGAGAATATAGAAACCGGTAAACATCAGAAACATATAAACCGATGTTTCGGGAAAAACAACGCGCAGCACTTCCATTATCTTATCTATAAAATTACCCGCAAAGCGCAGCGAAATCTGAAAGCCCGGCATACCGCCAAACATAGAATTCGTCCACAGGGCCGGATCATCTGGATGCGCCTGATTCCAATCTACAATTTCCTTACTCATGCCTTCCCACTGGGTGATATCGCCTTGGCTCAGCTTCATTCCCTGATAATAGGGCATAAAATAAATCATGGTAATAGCCGCGAAGGTCAATACGGCAACGATATAGGGCAGCAGTCTTTTTTGCATGGATTATTTTTGACTGGACGAAAGTATTAATAATGAGAAAATTGAGCCGATTAGAGGAGGAAAGAATTAGGATAACCTGTCGTCTGTTATATAAAGTTTATACTTTTGGCGCTGGTTTTAAAAATTAACTCATCGCCTCCTTATCTAATCCGCTTATTAATACATGAAAGAAGACACCATCCTCGTCACCGGCGCCTGTGGGCAGATCGGCTCCGAATTAGTATATGAACTGCGCAAGACGTACAAAAACGTCATCGCCTCCGACCTCCGCGATGCTACTGGCGAACTGGCTGCAGGCGGTGAATTCATCCGCCTCGATGTTCTTTATAAAAACGGACTGATGGACTGCGTCAAGCGCTTCAACATCAAACAGGTGTATCACCTTGCCGCCGTGCTTTCTGCCACCGGCGAAAAGAACCCCGAGATGGCATGGCGTATCAACATGAAAGGCCTCCGCAACGTGCTCGACACCTGCGTGGAAGGCGGAGTTAAAAAACTATTTTTCCCCTCCACCATTGCCGTTTTCGGCCCCAGTTCGCCCAAGACCAACACCCCGCAGTACACTTGCATGGAGCCCAACACCATCTATGGCATTTCCAAACTCGCGGGTGAGCGCTGGTGCGATTGGTACTTCCAAAAACGCGGCCTCGACGTCCGCTCCATTCGCTATCCCGGCCTCATCAGCTATAAAACCAAAGCCGGTGGCGGCACCACCGACTATGCCGTGGACATTTTCTTCGAAGCGGTAGAGAAAAAACAATACGAATGCTTCCTCAAAGAAGACACCACCCTACCCATGATGTACATGCCCGACGCCATTCGCGGAACCATCGCCATCATGGAAGCCCCTGCCGAAAAAATTACTGTCCGCTCTGGCTACAACTTCGCGGGCTTCAGCTTTGCACCCAAAGACGTAGCTGCCGAAATCAAGAAAATAATTCCAGACTTCAAGGTCACCTACCAACCCGACTTCCGCCAACCCATCGCCGAAAGCTGGCCTCAAAGTATTGACGATGCCGTGGCGCAAAAAGACTGGGGCTGGAAACCCGAATACACCCTTGCCTCCATGACTCGCGACATGCTTCAAAATATCGAAGCCATGCAACATCAGGAGGTTTAAACTACAGCCCCCTATGGAGGAGGGCTTAGAAAGTTGGATTTCTCTGCTCGGCTGAAGCGGTCAGACGGAGCCGCATAAAATACTCACTTGTTTCTTCAATGAATTTTCTTCACGAGCACAATCTATTTAGACTGGCGGGAGCGCCCACCGGTGAAAAATAGAAGCAGGAACATAGAAACGAGCACTACACTTGTCCAGATGTTTCCAAAATCAAGTCCCGCAGGTTTTGAAATGTAGTTGCCGATAGTTGCACCGATAGGGTGCATGACTACCAATGCTAACCAGTACAAAATTTCTTTAGAAAATCGGGTGTATCTATGAAGCAGGGCAAAGGCCATTAAGATAATGGACAGCAACAATGTTCCACCGCCTGCACCCAATGGGGTATCGTTTGAGAGCAAATCACCTGAAGTAGTTCCGAAGGTGCTTGAAACCAAGATGGCTAACCAATAGAGTAGAAATGTTTTATTGTTTAGCCCAGTTTCAATAGATGATTTTGGAGAAATCAATTTCCATACTATGAGAATTAAGGATAAAATTACCATCACCAAAACAGAACCCCAAACTGTTCCAAGTTTTAAAGGTTCTATGGTGATGAAGTCCGCGCAATTTGTTCCGGCAATGTTTCCCAAAACGATCAGCAACCAATATACCGAAGCGTTTTCTTTTCCGGATAAAGCAATAACAGTAATAGCCAAAACATAAGTGCTGATCAAGAGGATTGAACCGGTGCTGTAGCCCAATCCTAGATTCCTTGAAATAATGTTCCCTACAATTTCGCCAATAGTGGTGGCCAAAATCATCAGTATCCAATAGTGAATACCGATTGGAGGTATATGAATATTTAATTTTTTGCTTGCCATGATTTGCAATATTAGAAAAACACAAGGTTGGCAAGGCATAAATTGTCAAAGCTCACCTGCTGTTCTTTCCCAACCACCTACGTCTTTTTCTACTGCCGAAGAAACACTGCACCCGCCCGGACAGGAAGAAGGGGGTAATCCCTCATAAGAAAAGATTCACTTACTATTAGAAGAAACCATGTCCGCCTATACTAATTCTGGTTGAGACAACCACTCATAGAAAAATATAGCTGCAAAACGAGAAAGGTCACATGCTTTACGGCCACAAGCATGCGCTTTTCAGTGATAAGCGCGTGCTAACCTTCGCAAAGCAAGTGCTAACCTTCGTAATGCAAGTGCTACTCATCGCTAAGCACCTGCTATTCCCTTAAATGCACCTGCTATTGTCTCGAAAGCTCATGCTTTCGACTCAATATCATGTGCTATCCGATGAAAAGCGCATGCTATTCACAGAATAGCACTCGCTATACACGCATTTTTAGTTGATTTTTTCGTTTTTTTGAGGTCTTTAGGCTATTTATATAGTTTTTTGAAACCATGAACATGAAATTTTCGTATCAATAAACTATCGGTTGTCTTTTGGTTAAAACCCAGAGATGGCAAGCAGAGGACTACCGGTGGTTTACCTTATATAGGTGGGCGGATTTTATAGAAATTAAGAAACCATATTTATGAAGAACAAACAGAAATATAAGCGTTCCGGTCAGAAAGCAAACAATGGCGGTATCACCATTATTGGTTTACTAACGGTACTGGCGTTCAGAAATAAAACTGTTGGTCAAAAGTTGATTGACAGCAAAAAGATTTTGATAAGTATGATTGGCAACGGTTATTTTACAAACCCATTTCCTAGTTTGGCTACTGTTGCTGCATCCATAGATGCCTTAGCTGATGCAGAAAAAAGGATGGATGGCTCGCGAGTGGCAACGATTGCTCGCAATGCGCGGTTGAAAGAA
This sequence comes from Bacteroidota bacterium, assembly GCA_016722375.1. Taxonomy (NCBI): domain Bacteria; kingdom Pseudomonadati; phylum Bacteroidota; species Bacteroidota bacterium. The sequence continues at coordinate 73,801 of JADKJG010000009.1, forward strand.
ATGACCTTTATCCTTCAAGGACTTCGGTCTTATGTGGAAACTGTGGCAAATGGCAATCCTGAAATAGTTGCCAGCAGTGGGTTTGAGGTGCGCAAGGCCGCTGTTCGGGTGGGTTTACTTGATTTTCCGACCGGCTTCACAGCGCGAAACACTGCGGTGGCCGGTCAAATAAAATTGAGGTGGAATGCAGTCGCGAAGAGAATTATTTATGTTATAGAGTACACTACCCATCCGGAAGGTGGAGCTCCGGTTTCTAGGCTGAGTTGCACAAAAAAAAGTGTTCTCGTCTGCGATTTGAATAGCGACATAAGACTGTATTTCCGCATCTCGACCAACTCAACAGAAGGAAACGGAGGCTTCGGGCCTTGGGTTTCCTGCCGTCCTAACTAATCATTTCTTTTCAGTGCAATTAGAAAGACGCTTCCTTAACAGGTGAGTGCCTTTTTTGTTTTTGAACTGCAAGGTTCCTGTAGGTGACGGTTGATAAAGTTAAGCCAGATGGTTTTTATTTATATTCCGTTTTCAATATTGTCCTAAACATTTGAGACGGCAAAGAAGTTCATAGGAGTTCCACACTCTTTCGCTTACTTTTATAATTGGTTAGAAATCTATTGATTCAGAATATCTGTACACCCTGCCGGGGAGGCAGGGTGTGTACAGACGTGGGTTGATGTGGGATTAGTTAAAGTCAAGGCTTGTCATACGAACTTTGATGTTGCAAAGAAACAAGAGAAATGATGATGGATGATATTAAAGTAGGATAAACTGATAGGATACGACGAGGCACTTGTTTGATGCATTTCAATGCCAGAAAGGGTTTCATGGCTTGGCAAATAAATCTCGGAATAATAAAACTATCATTTAATACTTTTGTAAAGTACCTAATTGAGCCGGAAAATTGATTCCTTTACCAAAGGATTACCGATCGCTCATATATAAGAATCAAAATAAAATAGCCGTAAATTTACTTACGGCGTGTCGAAATGAAAACTGCCCACTCCCTTTTCGAATTGATTCAAACGCTTTCTCCTGCCGAGAAAGGATATTTCAAAAGATATGTACAACACAGCGATGGCAAACCGAAAATTTATGTCCGGCTGTTTGATGCCATCAATGGACAGAAAATATATGATGAAGCATTATTGAAACAAAAGTTTGGCAAGGAAATATCTAACTTTTCTGCTGCCAAAATCTATCTGTATGATAACATCCTCGATTCGCTGACAAACGGCAACCGCCGACACAGCATTTTTTCCGAAGCTATAGATTATTTATTGAAGGCGGAAATACTTTCTAGCCGATTGCTTTTTAGTCATGCGCTCGAACATCTCGATAAATTAGAACAGTTAGCAGAACAAAACTATGAGCCGGCACTCAACATTTTTGCCTTTGACCGGCGTTTGATGATTGCCACTGTTGAATATGATCAAGCGGAACTGCAACGATTGATGGAAGAAGGCATAGATCGAGCCAACGAGTGGATTGAAGATTTAAAAACGGACATATTGGTGAGGCGAACGGTTACTTGGCTGACTTTATTTCGCATGAACAGCCCGGCCTTGTCTATTCCCCGCGAACGAGCAAAGTTTTTGAAACGCGCAAAGGAGTATGCTGACCAATTGAAGCATCGCAAACTGAAACCTTTTTATAGGATTACGTTGGAGCAGATGAACTATATCATAGCCGAGGAGAATGGAAAAATAGCCGATGGCTACCGGCACATACGCAATATCCTCACGATCATTGAAAGCCCCGAAATCGTTATTCCCGGAATTGAAAATAATCGAGTAGCCTGCCTCTGGAATGCCGGGATGTATAGTTTGCATCATTATCCGGCAGATGTGGTTTCTTATGTTAATCGTTTGCAGGAATTTATAGATCGGAAAGATGAACCGACTTGCCGCACCGCAGCGACTATGGCTGAACAATTCCGCTACGCTTTGCTCATCAGGTATTATAACCTGTCGGGAGAATTTGAAAGGAGTGAACTATTGTTGAGTGAAATCCTGAAATGGATAGAGGAAAATAAAATGATAATTACTTCACGGGTGCTTTCGCAGTTCAACTTTGATGCGGCCTATCATTATTTTGCAACAGGCAAATTCCAAAAATCAATGCAGTATTTGCAACGTATTTATGAGAACAAGGAATGCGATCGGAATAGTCTGCTCTCTTCGTTGGTGCTTGAAATGGTCATTCAGTACGAAAGCAGTGACCTAAAGTATATCAAGGGAGTGGCCAAACAGTTGCAGAAATTGCTGCTCGAATATGAAATGAAGAATACCTTCTATCAAAAGACATTTGATTGTTTTACGAAGTTGTTGCTCAGTAAGAATAGGAAAGAAACCGAGCAGTTGTTGTCTAAAATGCTTGAGTCCATTGAAGTGGGCGGATCGCAATTAAAGGCCCGCAAGCCTTCGCTGATGCGGGTGTTGTTGCCTTGGCTCACCAGCCGAAGAGATGGAATTACTTTTCAGGAAGCGATCAAGAAACTATATGACCGCAAAGTGGGTAATGGATTGGCGAAGAGTAATGGTCTTGACAAGCCGGTGAAAAAGAAAAAACCTATTTCCGGTTAGCGCTTCCAGACTCTGTTTTCTGCATGCGCCACTAAATAATATTCTACTTTCGCATTTCATTTCTCTATGAAGTACGCTACCATTAATCCAGTTACCAATTTTTTGGTACGTGAGTATCCTTTACACCCTTGTGTAGATTTAGAAATTTCACAAAAGGCATTTATCAGTTGGAGAAAACTTTCCGTTGAGGAACGCGGCGAGCATCTTTCGCGTGTGGCGGCTCTTTTAGAAAAGGATCTGAAGAAATTCGCCCAACTTATAACGCTCGAAATGGGTAAGCCGCTGCGCGAAGCAGAGTATGAATTGAATAAATGCCTCACGGCTTTTGATTACTACATCACTCAGGCACCCGGACTTTTGAAAGATAAAGCGGTGAAGACCAATGCCTCGGAAAGTTTTGTTCGCTACGAGCCGATGGGCATTGTGTTATCCGTCATGCCTTGGAATTTTCCTTTTTGGCAGGTGTTTCGTTTTGCCATTCCTACGCTGATTACGGGTAACGTAACGATATTGAAGCATGCGCCCAATGTGCCGGGTTGTGCCGCCGCTATTGAACAGTTGTTTATTGAGGCCGGTACACCTCCCAACATCTTCCGAAATTATTATTTGACGAATGAGGACACCGGCAAATTGTTTGCCGACCCGCGGGTGGTGGGCATCAGCTTTACGGGTAGCGATGAAACGGGAAGTTTTTTGGCCGAGCAGGCGGGCAGGAACATTAAAAAGTGCGTACTCGAATTGGGAGGCAACGATGCCTTCATTGTTTTGGAAGATGCCGAACTGGATGCTACGATTGTAGGTGCTATCAAATCGCGAAGTATTAATTCGGGACAGAGTTGCAACGCTGCCAAGCGGTTTATTGTCGTAGAAAAGATTGCCGATGAATTTATTCGCCGTTTGAACGAAGCGGTGTGCCAGCTCAAGGTCGGCAATCCGGAAGAGGAAGGGACACAAATAGGTCCGCTGGCAAGAAAGGACTTAGCCGAAAAGGTAAGAGCGCAGGTAGAGGACAGTTTGCTGCACGGAGCCTCTGCCTCCTTTGGTGTAGAATATCAAAACATTGGTGGCAATTATATCACGCCGATGGTGTTGACCAACGTAAAACCCGGAATGAAGGCTTTTGATGAGGAAATATTCGGACCGGTGTGGAGTGTGGTGGTTGCGAAAGATGAAGAGGATGCAATAAAACTGGCGAATGATTCTATCTATGGTCTCGGCGCTTCTATTTGGACAAAAGATATAGCAAAAGCAAAAGGTATGATTTCTGAACTGGAGGCGGGCAATGTGTTTATCAATGACATTGTGAAATCTGATCCGCGCCTGCCCTTTGGTGGCGTGAAACGAAGCGGTTTTGGAAGAGAACTTTCGGAATATGGCCTGAAAGAGTTTGTGAATATTAAGACGGTTTACCTTAAATAGTGAGGAGGGAGGAATGTGTTGAAGTGCGGAGGTGTTTAGGTTTATCAGCTATATATAATTGCTCACTCTTTCCTATTAGTTATTTATAATTGGCCTTAGTTCATTGTAAATTCTTAATTGTTTTCTAAATTGCCCTCATGGAATCAAAGACCATCTTTTATATTGTAGCCGGGGTGGGTTATTTTATCTATTCCATGTGGAAAGCCTCACAAGAAAGAAAGCAACAGAAGGAACAACCGTCGCAGCCGCAGAAGCCGGTAACGCCGCCAACTAGTTTCGGAGACATTCTTCGCGAATTGCAAAAGCATCAACAACCTCAGGCGCCTGCAAAGCCAGTGCAGGCACCTAAACCAATAGCGGTAGCCGAAAAACGAAAACCGAGACCTGATACCCTGTTGGATGAAATGCGCCGTGCTTCAGATACGGAAGTGAATGTGACTGCGAGGGCTGCGGAACTCGAAAACAAACGAAGTGAAAGTTCGCTATATCATATTCAGTCTGAAGAAGAGTTGGCACAGGCTGCTATTGAACATCAGCGCTCTTTTGATCTGGATGTTCGTCAGGCATTTATCGGCTCACTGGTTTTTGAAAGGAAGTATTAGTAGATGAACCAAGTAGTGCTGAATGTATTTATAGAAGACCTTTCTTTTGCAGCGCTCTCCAATTTTTTCAAACACCACCACCATTCTTCACATTACATTCTGCTTGACGAGCATACGCTCCGACACTGTTATCCAATTATATTGAAGTATCTGCCACCGCATCAAATCATTCAGATGCAGGCAGGAGAGGAGCATAAATCGTTAAAGACCTGCGAAACCATTTGGCAGAAACTAACGGAATCAAACGCCGACCGGAATTCCTTGCTCATTAACCTTGGGGGTGGCGTGATCGGTGATTTGGGGGGCTTTGCCGCCGGATGTTATAAACGAGGAATCCAATTCATCAATATCCCGACTACGCTGCTGGCAATGGTAGATGCCAATGTAGGAGCCAAAACCGGTGTAGATTTTATGGGTTTCAAAAATCAAATAGGTTTGTTCAACGAACCGGAAGGAGTATTTGTTTATACCGGTTTCTTGAAGACCTTGCCCGAACGAGAACTTAAATCGGGCTTTGCCGAAGTGATGAAGCATTATTTGATTGCGGACGGCGATGGTTTTGAAGAAATCAGTAAGCAGACACGAGGAAGCAGACATCAGACAGCAGAAAAAATAGGACATGAATTAGAGTTCAGCAAGAACAACTGGGACCGAGTGGTGGAGAAGAATATTCGGATAAAGTCAGGCATTGTTTCCCAAGACCCCCAAGAACAGAATATCCGTAAAGCGTTAAACTTCGGGCATACCATTGGTCATGCGGTTGAAAGCCATTTTCTAAATAATGAGTGTCAAAAGCTGCTACATGGCGAGGCAGTAGCAGTGGGAATGATTGCCGAAGGTTTTATTTCTATGAAACAGAAGCTACTGAGTGCATCCGAGTTGGATGCTATCCGTACCACTATTCTGAATTACTATGATTTGCCAGAGATTTCTCCTACTGAATTTAAGGCTATCGGTGAATTGATGAAGCAGGATAAGAAGAATTCGGGAGAGCAAATTCAGTTTACTTTATTAAAGGGGATTGGTAACTATTCTATCAATCAATCCGTTAAAGAGGATACGATTAAGGAATCATTGGATTATTACAACAGGGTTTTGCATGAATATAGCGAGGGTAAGTCATCCCACTAAAAGGATAAAGACGCGAATAGGAATTCCGGGATCTAAGAGCGAAAGTAATCGCCTCTTGATATTAAATGCACTGAGCGGCAATCAATTAGAATTAAGCAATCTCTCCACCGCTCGCGACACGGAAACCATGAGGAAGATACTTGCTTCTTTTGAAAAAGAAGTAGATGTGCGGGATGCAGGGACAGCCATGCGCTTTCTCACTGCCTATTTTGCGGCCACCAATCAACACAAAATCATCACCGGTACTGAACGGATGAATCAGCGGCCCATCGCTCCGCTGGTTAATGCACTGAGCGAAATGGGTTTCGATATTCGTTACGTTGGACAAGAGGGTTATCCGCCGCTTGAAATAGTACCCATCAAAAGTTTAGAGAGATTAGAAAATGAAACGCATATCGAAGGAAATATCAGCAGCCAGTTCATCACCGCCTTGCTGCTGATTGCGGCCACGCTACCCAATGGATTGAAAATAAACTTTACCACTGAGCTTACCTCGCGTCCATACGTTGAAATGACGCTGAAGTTATTGGAACATTTTGGAATAAGGGCCGAGTGGAAGGATAATACTATCACTATTCAACATTCAGCATTCCAAACTCAGCATTACAAAGTCGGTGGTGACTGGTCTTCGGCTTCTTATTGGTATTCCATCGCGTTTTTGGCAGACGAGGCGGAGATTTTTCTGGAAGGATTGAAGGACGACTGGACTCAAGGCGATCAGGCGATTGTTGATTGGATGAAACGATTTGGGGTAACCACCTCTTTTCAAGAGGAAGGAGCTTTGATTCAAAAGCGGGCAGTCAATTTCCCCAAAATGATGAAGATGAGTTTTAGAGATAATCCTGATTTGGCGCAGACTATAGCTGTAATGTTTGCCGCAAAGGATATTTACGCCACCTTCTCAGGCTTGGAAACGCTAAGAGTAAAAGAAACCGACCGAGTCGCCGCTTTGCAAAATGAATTGAAAAAGACCAGCACTTTATTTGATTACTCCGACCGATACGACCTACACCAACTAAAAGGGATATTTCAAATACCCACCGCGCCTATTGCCACCTATAACGACCATCGCATGGCGATGAGCTTTGCCCCACTGGCGTTGATGGGAGAAATTAGTATTGAAAATCCTTCCGTAGTCGAAAAGTCTTATCCCGGATTTTGGACTGATTTAGAAAAGGCAGGATTTGTGGTGGTTTACCAATAAGGAATAAAGCACTAAGAAGTACGAAGGACTCCCCCCTTACCCGCACAGCCTATGCTCGAATAGATGTAATCAGGCTAATTACTCCAAACAACTTCCTTTATATCGGTATCCAATTGAAAATGATTCATCAATTCAGTTAAATCTTGCTTGCCGATATTTCTAAACGTGACGGTGATGATAAATTCAATATCTTCCTTGTCAACGATGCAGCCAGAAATTTCCCAATTTTCGTTCATAAATATTTTACCGATAATACTAATTGATTTGTCCTTGCTGATCGTTACTATTCTTATACTTTTTTGCTTGAACTTACCACCTAATTTCTTTTCAAGTGGCTGTAATCCCCAAAGAATAATTATCGCTAATACGGTTGTTACCAAAGCCGCAAAATATAATCCTCCACCCGTTGCCAATCCAATGGCAGCAACCGTCCACAACCCCGAGGCGGTTGTTAAACCCCTCACCATGCCTTGCCTTAATAATAGAATAGCTCCTGCACCTATAAAGCCAATACCACTAATAACTTGTGCCGCGATTCTTGATGGATCCAGTTCGATATTTGGATTCCCCAAAACATCTGCAAAACCATAGGCTGAAACGATCATGGCTAACGAAGCCCCCACACTTACCATCATGTGTGTTCTTAATCCTGCTGCCCAATCTTTCCTTTCTCTTTCTAGCCCGATTATGCCCCCAAATAATGCAGCTAATGACAGACGAATCAATACTTCATTCCACGAAATCATTTCCCATTGTTTTATTTGTCCATTTTACACTATCCATACGCCAATCATAGTGTTAATCTGGTAGTGTTTGATCAGATTGGTATAAGAAACCCTTGGGTTAATCTTCATATAAACTCTTCTGTTTAGAAGAGTTTATCAAGAGTATAAAATAACTAAAAGCTAAGGCCTTCTCAGGACGAGGATATATCCAGCGCCCGGAGAAAATCAATTTGTATCTAACTCTAGATGCAGTACACCGGTATGCAAAGTGGTTTGTGCTTTGGCAACTTCTTGGTCACTTCCTTGAACAAAAATTAAGAATCTGCCTTCGTTTAAATGCTGTTCATATTTGGCGGCATTGATTTTATCTATTCCTATGGAGGTTAAAATCGCTACTACTCCGGCTCCCATCACTCCAAAGTCCAAACCGGCAAGCGCACCCACCAAAGCACCCGCACCGTAAAGAAAACCAAGCCCTGGTATAACAAATACTCCAACACCGGTCAATATACCGAGAACCGCGCCGGCAGTTACTCCGATACTTAGCTCCGCAACTTCTGCTGTTTGATTGGACTTTACATGAATGTGGTTATCTATCAAGTCGGCCTTGCTCAGCAAGGAGATTTTTTTTTCATCACAACCCGACTTTTTTAAGTCTTGAATTGCCTGAACGGCTTTGTCGTGTGATTCGTACACTGCTACTAAAGATTTCATATAGTTAGATTTTATGGTTACAAAATATGATGGAAGAATAATTCTCCCTGCAAGGTAAAACTATTAGTAATCCCATTAAAATCAGGGAAGATTAATTAACACTATTTTAATTTTAATCCTGCGGTCAGGGTGCCTAAGCAATTCCCTTAAAACTTCATCAATTCAATAATCTCCATGCCACCCAAAAAGGTAGGGAGATTGGTATCGGCGCGGGCGAAGCCGATGATGAAACCGCCGCCACCAGCGCCGCAAATCTTGAGATGAAATTCATTGTATTTCAAACCATGTAGCCAGGCTTCTCTAAATTTTGGGGGAATGAATTCGGGCATCAGGTCTGCATGAAGTTGTGAAATCAGTTTGACGGAATTCATCAAAGAATCATATTTCTTTTTCAGAAAACTTTCAATGGCTATGTTGTTGGTCGGGATGAGCGATTTTTCTACCACGCTCATGAATTTTTTGTCTTTACACTTATTGAGAAAGAGGTTCACGAAGGGAGCGGTCTTCCGCTCGATATGAGTATTTATGAGGAAAATTTGTAGGGTATGGCTATCGCTTTTGGGCAAGTGGAACACCTCGCTTACTTCCCCCTTGGTGATCAAAACGGCTTGGTTGGTATAGCAAACGATGGGATCCAGACCGGAACTTTTTCCGTGGAAATAGCTTTCCAGTTCGGCCAGTTCTTTCTTGATAATGCCTACTTCTTTAGGCTTTTTATTTGGTTTACGGTAACGGTGATAAAGCGCTGCAACCAAGGCCCCAGAGCTGCCTAACCCATAACCCTGTGGAATGGTGGAATCGAAGTATAATCCTTTCTCCAGATCGTCGAGAAATTGGTTCGTATCGTATAGCGGAGTCAGGTGGTCTTCGGCAATGATGAAGTCGGCCAGCTTTTGAAGTGATTGGTTGGAATGGAAGGTTTTATCATCAGACAGTTTCCCGGATTTTAACAATCCGTCGTAATGGTCAAAGGGAACGGCCAAACCCTTGGCGCCGAGGTTGATGATATGCTCGCCAAAGAGCAATACTTTGGAATGAAATATTTTATGGGAAAGTTTTTTTGACAAGATAAATGGTTAATCAGTTTACCAATAAGGCACTAAGCACACTAAGAAAAGCACTAAGTATTATTCTTTTGGTAGTTCTTGAAATACATCAGTTACGAATGGTCTTAAATCTTTAGTTATGGTAACGGAATTGAAATTAATTAACAGGCCTTTGGGTTTTCCGGTCAGTTTAAGATAAGAGAGGAGTTGTGCCTTATAAAGCGGGTTCATTTGCTCAACTGCTTTTAACTCAACGATGATTAAGTTTTCCACTAAAACATCTATGACCAGATAACTTCCTAAATCCTTGTTTTTATATTTTATCGGAACTCTTACCTGAACGTTGTTAGCAAGTTTTTTTGAGTTTAATTCATTAATGAAGCATGCTTCATAAACTGTTTCCAGTAATCCAGGCCCTAAGTACTTATGCACCTCAATGGCGCAACCCACTATCTGATAGCTTAAATCATTAACGTATTTCTGCGACACCCCCATTCTTAGTGTTCCTTAGTGTGCTTAGTGCCTTAGTGGTTAATTCTTATTATTTAACGCGGATAGGCCCTTTGCCCACATTATCGTGAATCATTTTTCCTTGCTCGCAGTGTTGTTCCAGTTCGGCATAAATGAATTCGTCCACCTTTCGTTTGATGTTTTCTGGATAGAGCAGATGAATATTCGGCCCGGCATCGAGCGTGAAATAAACGGGTAGTTTGGATGATTCGCGGAAATGACGAACGGCTTCAATCATAGATAGGGTAGAAGGAGCCATCAAAATGAAAGAAGGGGTAGAGCACATCATCAGTGCGTGGAGCGTCATGGCCTCTTCTTCTACGATAGCACCGAACAGTTCCAAATCTCCTTTTTTCAAGGCAGATATAATGCTTGACAGATTGCTGTTGGCCTGTGCATAGCGAGTTTTGGCAAAGCGGTTGGTCTTCATCAACGAATGACCTATGCGACTAGATACTTTCTTCTCCGAACTGCTGGCAATGAGAATGGTATCTTGAAAGTTTCGGAATATTTTGTGCAGCCCTTTTTCATAAGGAATGGCAAATTGGTCGGTAGAGCTTTTTACACCTTTGGCCTTGCCCCACTCAGAGGCATAAGGATAAATAGATCGGGAGGCGCTCCCCGAACCGAGACGAGAATACAGAGCTGCTTTTTGAAGAAATTTATCGGGAGAAGATTTCTTCTTGTCTAATTGTTCCTGCAAATCGCACATACACAAAGCCAGCGCGCTCATGGCCGAAGCCGAGGAAGCAATGCCGGAAGAGTGTGGAAATGAATTGGTGGAATGAATCAGCAGTCCATACTGTTTCAATAAGGGGAAATCTTTGGCGATGCTATCGAAGAATTTTAACATCCGTAGGCGGAAAGCCATGTTTTCTTTGCCATCAAAATAGAATCGCAACTCTACTTCTTTGGACTTTCTTTCACGCTCTAGCAGCGATACACTGGTTTCGGAATAGCATTGTTCCAACGTTAAACTAACCGAAGGATTGGCCGGAATTTGAACACCTGTCTTTTTGCCCCAATATTTCACCAGCGCGATATTTGAGGGACTGCGCCAGGTTACTTTCTTTATCTCTTTCATGGTTCTTCTATTTTTTATAAATCAATTCGTCCCAACTAAAACAGGTATCTATTTTTCTGTCCGAAAGATAATTCTTTAATTCTTCTTTTCCTCGTCCATTGGTCATTAAAACAAAATCTCCGCCCCAAGCTCCTAAAGATTTTACGCTGCCCCAATAGTCGGCAAACATAATTTCTTTGACTTTTTTTAGATGCAGATGTGTGGAAATTATTTTTTCATGTTCTTCTATCAATGCTTCAAAATCTTTTAAGCTATTTGCTTTTAATACGGAATCAGTAATAAGGTTCAATTTGCGGATAGCAGGCTCTTTATCTTTTAGCTGGTTCTTATAATACTCAATGGCCTGTGAAGAAAGTTGTTTCTTGCCGGTATAAACAAAATATAGTTGCTCTTTGAACGAAGGTTCCCAATTAATTGCTTCGGTTTGGGCGAGGTTTCCTTTCCGTTCATATAATATAGCGGAATCAATACCCGCCGCAGCTAAATCATAGCCCGAACCGCCAATAGTATTTTTCAATAGTTCATAACCGTTGACATTTGCCCAGCGCGCAACACAATGGATCAGGGTAGAACTAGAGCCAAGCCCCCATTCGTTGGGGAATTCTAACTGGGTTTCGATGGCATAGTCTTGATTCGTATTTAAGAATTTCGGAGAGAGCCTTCTAGTTTCTGATAATATTTTAGAAAGTCTTTGTGCTTCGGGTTGTCCCGAGTTCATGCAAGAAAAATCTTTGGTATTAAAAACTAGATTTAGCCAGGCTTTCTTTTGATGATTCAGCGCTACCCAATAAAGCATGCTGGAAGCCGCTTGAAGTTCCTTGATTCGCAAGGATTGTCCATAGGTAGTAGGAACCGCTAAAGCTTTGGCACCATCCAGCACAAAATACTCTCCGGTTATCAGGAGTTTTCCATGGCCGTAAAAAGTTTGTGATTCGTTCGTTATGATTCGCAAGCTCATTATATATGTTTACTACTAAGATGTTTTTCCTTAGTGCCGCTACGTGTTCTACGTGGCTTAGTGGTTAACTTATTTTTTGCGCCCTAATCGCTCGTGTTCTAAAAACTCTCGGACGGCTGCTACACTAACGAGCCGCTCGGCGAAGAATATTTTAGCATGAGTGACTTCTTGATCCGTTGCTTGCATAGAAGCGAGGATATTTGTCAGGTGCATTTTCATGTGACCGGATTGAATACCGGTGGTAGTCAGAGAACGGACAGCAGCGAAGTTTTGAGATAAGCCTACACTGGCAATAATTTCCATTAGATTTTTAGCATTTGGATTCCCCAGCAGTTCCAAGGAACGCTTGGCTAAAGGATGCAGCGAAGTCAGTCCTCCCACTGTCCCTACCGAAATAGGCAGGGTGAGCCAGAAACGAAACATACCTTTCTCTACCGTACATTCGGTCAAACTTCTATACACGCCGTCGCGGCAGGCGTAAACATGGGCGCAGGCCTCTACTGCACGGAAATCGTTGCCGGTGGCAATAACCACAGAATCAACACCATTCATAATTCCTTTGTTATGCGTTGCGGCGCGGTAGGGGTCAATGCGGGCTATGTTCACGGCTCGTTGGAACTTCCAGGCAAACTCTTCGGCGCTAAGTTCACCGTTGTTGAAAGTTCCTAAGTCTTCCACCCGGCAACTTACTTCGGCGCGCACTACGCAATCCGGCGTATAGTTGGAAAGAATACACATGATAATCTCCATTTCCTTTTCCCGCTCCGTGAATCCAGCGTGTTTCTCTGCCTTTTCTAAGAGCATCTTCCCAAATTCTTCGAGGCATGAATTGATAAAGTTTGCTCCCATTGAATCCGCAGTTTCAAAATAGACCCGCAACTGATAATAGTTCGGCTCTAAATCTGAAAAGTCAAGCAGTTCCATTCCCTTCACTCCGCCGCCTCTTTCGTCCATCTTTTTGGTAATGGATTTGACACCGTCTTTCAATTCATCTTTAATACTTTCAAAAAAACTGAACAGCTTTTTTTTATCGCCGTGATAGGTGAAATGAACCTGACCTATTTTTTTGGTAGAAAGAACGGTCGCCTTAAATCCCCCTCTCGATAACCAGAATTTTGCCGCATTGGCTGCTGCTGCCACCACCGAGCTTTCTTCTGTCACCATCGGGATGGCAAAAATTACATCGTTAATCTTAAAATTAGGAGCTATCCCAAAAGGAACCGGAAAATTAGTAAGGGTATTTTCGCTGAAACCATCTAATAACTTCTGCGCTTCGATGTTATCATGCCAGTAAGCGGCAAACTCTCCCAAAATATCCACCGGATTAGCGTAGAGAAAGTTCTTCGCCAGCCAGGCAATCTTGTCTCTTTTGTTTAGCTTAGAAAAGCCGATTATCTCCTTTTCGCTTTTGTCCATCGCCCCAAAATTAGAATTACCCATTCATTACCCAAATGTATTTATAAGTGTTCGTTGTGTAAAACAATAGGGATAAAGCTGGAAACATATTTTTCGCCCGATTATTGGGTGTACTTAGTCTGATTCTATGACCAAATACATGTGGTGAGATTATTGTAGAATATTAAACAAGAAAGGCACGGGCTTTCCCTTTCTCGTCAAACTCTACTTCAATATGCTCTTGCATGGTTGTAGAAAGCGAGAGCCCAACAAAATCAGGTGTTATAGGAAATAATTTATGCTGGCGGTCAAGGAGAACGACTACCTGAACTTTTTTAGGGGCATATTCCATCACAGGCTTCAGTGCATAATAAAGGGTTTTGCCGGTGTTGGCTACATCATCTACGACTATCACAGTTTTATTGTCCAGCGATTTATTAGCGTTATCAAGTTTAATATCATGTTGCAGTGGGTGTTTTTTGTCCAGTGAAAGCGGCATCAACAACACCGTTGAGGAACCAATGCCTTCTATTTCGGTCTTCAACTGTCGGGCATATTCCAATCCATTGTGATGAATCCCGATAAGTATCAGTTCTTTGGCATCGAAATTCGACTCCACAATCTGATAAGCCATTCGCCGCGTCTTTTGACGAATTTCATCATCATTCAGTAGCTGTACTTTTTTTTCAGTGCTCATTATTCCACGATTAATTTTCCGGTGGCTAAATGTTTTCCGTCGCAAATAAGCGTATAGGTATATATTCCTTTATGAAGTGCAGCACTTTGGAAAACGTACTGTGCTTTTCCCTTGTTGACGCTGAACCGGTCAGCTTCCTGGCCGAGAATGTTATAAACTATGACTTCACCTTGCTTCAAATTCATGTTGCTTATCTGGAAAGTAGTTTGGGAAGAAAAGGGATTAGGTACTGCCCGAATGGATACCCTATTGTTTGTTATAACTCTAACTGTGGTGCTATAATCGCAACTACCGTTATCTACGTTTGCACTGGCATTATAGTTGTTTGCGTTATCATCGGTACATCCATAAACCTTCGCAATACAGACATTGCTGCTTACGTTCGCTGTGGAATCATAGTTAAGGCAAGTTGTATCAGTTACGCCATAAACCTTCGCCACACAGCCCGATGTATCAACGTTTGCACTTGGGTTGAAATTAATACAGGATGTATCCATAGCTCCGTAAATAACCCCTGCGTTGGTCAGTGCCTGAAAGGCATTCACTTTGCCATAACCATATTCTGGATTAGGGCTTATCGTAGTAAATGAATCCCTAATTGCTGTCCAGATCAACGCCTTCTTCACTTCATCCCAGGTAGCTGTCGGACGTTTTTCAAGATATAAAGCAGCGATACCAGCTACGACCGGAGAAGCCATAGAGGTTCCTCCATTTCTAATATGTTTTCTCCCAATGGCCACTTTATATTTTTGACTACTAGATACTAAGGCGTTAATTGTGTTTTGATCGCCCGTACAAAGAGTGGTACTCCCGCTAGCCATAATATCGGGTTTCAAGCGGTTGTCACGTGTAGGCCCCAAACTGGAAGTGGCATAGCGTTTACCTACTACTTCAAAATATGGAGAAGCAGTTAAGTCCACGTTGAGCGAATCATAATCTAGATAACTGGCACGGTTAGAATAATTTCCAACGGTAATAACCTTGTCACTGCACTGCCAAGAGGTAACCATTGTTTTCAGCGAATCAGGATGGCGGTATTCAGGATATTGAATGGTATTGCCACTTATAGTTCTCACCATATCTGAATTGCCAATTAAGGATTCGCTGCTCCATAAATCAAATCGTCCGGAACCGGTGGTCTGCAGCCGCCATAATAATTTCTTGTTCGCCGGGTTCATATAAACCTCTACATGGTATCTTCCATTATCGTTGGCTACCTCTATGGTGATAGCTACTAACTGAGAGTTGACAAACAAATTACGTGTTTGAACAACCGACAGACCAGGGGCAGGATTAAAATCAGCAATCACATTTAGATAAGATGTTCGTCCCAAATCATTTCCGCTGGTATCATTCGCTCCGATGGCGAAATACGCATTAGTGAAATCTGTAGAATCTGCCCAGAGATCAAAATATACTGACCCTAATGTGGTATTATATTTAAAGAACGTAAACGCTGAATCATTCGTGAGGTTATAGCCCAGATGATGAGAAATCTGACCGGCGTTTCCCGCAGAGGCAACTAACACCCGCCCGCTTCGTTCATCCAGTAAGTCCTCTATAAGTTTGGTGCTCAAATCTTTTCCATCGTGCGAACCATAATAGGTGCCCACGCTGGTATTGATAACGCAAGGCATACCCAGCGCATCGGCCTTTTTGAAAATGTAGTCCACGGCATCCGCTACGCTCGCTAAAAAATTACTGGCATAACAAGAGCCGCTTCCCACCCTAACTGCAATGATTTCACTTTCAGGGGCGATTCCTACATAAGTATTTTTAAGATTTGGATTAGCAGAATCTGCTCTACCGTTTCCTGCAGCAATCCCAGCTACACAGGTGCCATGCCCGAAGTCGGCACAACTGCCGGAAAAAGGTTCCACATGCGTACAGTTACCGCTATTAATATCCGCTTGGTTCCATTCTCTACCATAATTATAAGGTGCAGGAGTGGTCCCTCCGCTTATTCGTTGGTCCCATATATACCGAATGCGTGTAGAGCCATCTGGATTCTTGAAATCAGGATGCTGGAAATAAATACCACCATCAATAATGCCAATAATCACCCCTTTGCCTTTTAGCGCAGCGGCTAGAGGAAAAGCGCCTTCGTGAACGCTATCCACATTATTTCTAATGCGCGAAGTATCCATCAATGCCCGCCCTTCGCTATGGGGATTTTCAATCTTCTCTACCGCAACACTTTCGGAAAAGAGGAGTAAATTATTTTCCGGAATATCTATGGAGGCTATTCGGTTACGTCCAAATTTGTACACGCCACCAAGTTTAACGGTTAGTTGCTCTATCTTTCTCAAATCGCCTTGAACAATAAGCGATATTATTTTACCCTGTTCAACACCATTTTGCAAACGTATCCAAGTTCGCAGATCTAATTTGGTGTTTACCCCCGGTTGTTTTTGTGCCTCAACGGCAAAAATAAGTAGGCAAAATATCAAAGTGTAAAATCGAGATGCATTCATAATTGTGATTGTTTAAAACCGACTTACAAGGTTAGCGGTTTTTGAAGAACAAAATGTATTTTAGCCCCGACTGATTTTCCACTTATGCTCACATTCATCCAGATTGTATTGTTTATAGTTCTTTGTTTGGTCAGCGGATATTTTGCCTACAAAGGTTATTCTCGCGTGTTTAAGAACATCCGTTTGGGTAAAAATGATATGCCAAACGATGAGCCATCTAAAAGGTGGAAAAATATGTTGCTCGTTGCTTTCGGGCAGAAAAAGATGTTTAAAAACGTCACTCCAGCGATTCTGCACTTGGTTATATATGTAGGGTTCGTGATTACTCAAATAGAGTTGATAGAAGTGTTTCTCGATGGGTTTACCGGGAAACATCGCATCTTGTTTCATTTGGTAGAAGACATGCCCGCTTTAAGAGCCATTTATGTTTTTGCCATTTCCTTCATTGAGGTTATTTCCATTGCTGTATTTATCGTAACGGTAGCTTTTCTGACTCGTAGGTGGATATTGAGAGTTCCGCGACTCAATATGCCCGAAATGAAAGGTTGGCCCATAGCCGATGCTACCCTGATTTTAGTCGGAGAAATTTACCTCCTGATTTGTATCTTTAGTATGAATACCGGCGATATGGCATTGCACCACGGCGAATACGGATTTCTTGTAAGCGGCGCTTTGATGCCTTTGTTTTCCGGCATGAGCCATGGTTCCTTATTTGTTTTTGAAAGAATTGGCTGGTGGGGACACATCATTGGGGTCATGGCCTTTTTGGTTTATCTGCCCTATTCCAAGCATCTGCATATCCTGCTGGCTTTCCCCAATACCTATTTCGGTCGTTTAGAGCCAAAGGGCTATATCGCCAACATGCCCGCAATCACCAAAGAAATCAAACAGATGATGAATCCTTCTGCTTCACCAGAACCAGTTTCTGCCGAACCCGTAAAGTTTGGAGCGAAGGATATTTTCGATCTAGGC
Source organism: Bacteroidota bacterium (assembly GCA_016722375.1). Classification (NCBI taxonomy): domain Bacteria; kingdom Pseudomonadati; phylum Bacteroidota; species Bacteroidota bacterium. The sequence continues at coordinate 91,311 of JADKJG010000009.1, forward strand.
CGGAAGAATTTGTTGGATGCATACACTTGCACCGAATGTGGAAGATGCACGGTGGCCTGTCCTGCCAACCTGACGGGAAAAAAATTAAACCCGCGCAAGATTATGATGAATACCCGCGACCGTTTGGAGGAAGTGGGCAGAAGCATGGAGGCCAACAACGGAGTATGGAATGACGATGGCAAATCATTAATCGAAAACGGATATATCAGTGTAGAAGAACTTCGCGCTTGCACTACCTGTAACGCCTGTGTGGAAGAATGTCCTGTACTGATCAGTCCGCTCGATATTATTATTCAATTAAGGAGAAATTTAGTGATGGAGGAATCAAATGCCCCGGCAGAATGGATGGGCATGTTTTCGAACATAGAAAACAACGGTGCCCCTTGGCAGTTTTCGCAACAAGACAGACTAAACTGGAATAAAGAATCTTAAGTAGTTAACTATATGATAAACGTACCTACCATGGCCGAGATGGCCGCAGCCAATGAAACCCCCGATATTCTTTTTTGGGTAGGTTGTGCGGGCAGCTTTGATCAACGCGCGCAAAAAGTAACGCGCGCTTTTGTCAAGATACTGAACCATTTGAACATAAAATTTGCCGTTCTTGGAACCGAAGAAAGTTGCACCGGCGACCCCGCCAAGCGCGCCGGCAATGAATTTGTATTTCAAATGGTAGCGCTTCAGAATATTGAAGTGATGAATAGTTATGGTGTTAAAAAAATCGTAACCACTTGCCCTCATTGCTTCAATATAATCAAGAACGAGTACCCTTCTTTAGGCGGCCAATATGAAGTGATTCACCATGCCACTTTTTTACAGAAACTGATTGATGAAGGCAAAATCAAGTTGACCGATACCAACTCCTTCAAAGGAAAGAGAATTACCTATCATGATTCCTGCTATCTGGGTCGCGGCAACGAAATTTATGAAGCGCCGCGCAAAGTATTAGAAGAACTGGATGCCGAATTGGTAGAAATGAAAAGCTGCGGTAATAAAGGCCTGTGTTGTGGAGCCGGAGGTGCTCAAATGTGGAAAGAGGAGGAAGCGGGTAAGAAAAGAATCAATGTTGCCCGAATCGAAGAGGCCATTGAGGTAAAAGCCAACATCGTTGCCTCGGCGTGTCCGTTTTGCAACACCATGCTGACCGATGGCGTGAAAGCCAAAGACCGGCTCGATGTAAAAGTCTTCGACATCGCCGAGCTATTAGCCGCCGGCCAGGGCTTGGAAAGCATCAATTTCTGAAAATTTTTAAGGTAAATCAATGATTTACTGCCATTCACACTCTGTGAAGGAGGCAAAATCTGGATTTTATGCCATTCACACTTTGTGAACGAGGCAAAACTTGGATTTTATGCCATTCACATTCTGTGAACGAGGCAAAATGTTCATTTGGAAGGCATTCACACTTTGTGAACGAGACAAAATCTGAATTTTATGCCATTCACATTCTGTGAATGAGGCAAAATGTTCATTTGGAAGGTATTCACACTTTGTGAACGAGGCAAAATCTGAATTTTAAGCCCTTCACACTTTGTGAATAAGATAAAATCGGGAATATAGGTCAAGGAAAGACCTATATATAAGACAGAGAGAACTTACTCCGTAAACTTCTTATCGTGTGGCGCCCATCTGCCATGAATGGAACTAAACAAACGGCTCCAACGTATTTTCTCGAAGAAACTGCCCTGACTGTTCATGCTCATCCAAATGAACCAAGCTTTGCCCACAATATGGTCTTCGGGAACAAAACCCCAGTAACGGGAATCTTGCGAATTGTGGCGGTTATCGCCCATCATCCAGTAATAATTCATTTTGAAGGTGTAAGAAGCTTCTTCCTTACCATTGATAAAAAATTTGCCATTGTTGCGCACTACTTCATTGTTTTCATACACCCGGATGGCGCGGTCATATTGCGGATAGATAGAATCGTTCAGTTGGATGGTCATCCCTTTGCTGGGCAGGGTAACCGGACCAAAATTATCTACGTTCCATTTATAAAGAGAAGTATCGTTCGGAAAAATATCCTCCACCTGCGATTGTAAAGCGCCTGCCGGATAATAGAAGGGTTGCAGTCCAGAAGTTACTTTCATAGCCTCCAAATTTGCAGCATTTTCTTTGGTCATCAGCACCACGAAATGTCCCGGTGGAAGTGAATTGAAACGATTGCTCACATCCTCTATTTGCAATTCATTTATTTTCTCCTGGCTCAGACCCATTCCCGATTGGAACATAATCGTATAGGGCGTGTAAAGCTGTTCCGGTCTGTAGGCCGGTTCATTATTGATAAACAAAGCACCATTTTTCACCTCCAAACGATCGCCCGGAATAGCAACGCAACGTTTGATATAGTTTTCGCGTTTGTCCACCGGCCGAGCTACAATATGTGTATTGGGATCGTTCCAAAGCATTTGGCGCGCCTCATCATAACCAACGTGATTTGATGCTGCCGTATAGCGCACAATATCATAGTAAGCCGGAGCCTGATTTTCTAGCACTACTGTATCACCGGCAGGAAAGTTAAACACCACAATGTCGTTCCGTTTCACCTTTTGCAAACCCGGCAGGGTAGAATATTTCAGTTTGATCCATTCTACATACGATTTGATATTGAGCACAGGAATTGTGTGATGCACAAAAGGAAGGGCCAGCGGTGTGTTCGGAACCCGCGCACCATAATGAAATTTGGAGACGAAAAGGAAATCGCCCACTAACAATGTTTTCTCCATAGAAGGAGTAGGAATCATATAAGCTTCGGCAACAAATATGCGGATGAGCGTAGCAGCCACCACTGCAAAAACAATCGCATCTGCCCATTCTCTAAGTGCGGTACGTTTCGGAGGAGTTTGTCCGGTTTTTACACCCGTATAACTGATGAATTTCTCGTCTTTGCACCAGCCCAGATAAGAGAAATAATATCCGTTGAACAGAATGGCTAAGGCATGGTCTAAAAAAGAAAACTTTCCAAAACAGGTTACCAGTTCAATACATAATCCGGCACCGTAAAACAGATTGATGCCGGGGATGAACAACATAATTATCCACCATTTAGGTCGGTGAAGCGCTTCTATCCATACATAGAGGTTATAGATTGGGACCAGCGCTTTCCATGCAGGAATGCCCATTTTTTTAAAGATTCCATAGAGACCCAAAAACTGCAAAGGGATGTTGAGCAGCAGAATGAAAAAGAAGATAAGTCCGAGGATAGACATAAAGGAGGAATGTTAGACGTTAGAAATCAGAAAAACGGATGATTAATATAAGAACGAAAATATCATTTAGGATTTCATCGTTCAGGCAAATTTGATTGGCCATGCTATATTTTTAGTAGGTCTTTCATTTCATAAACCCCCTTCTTGCTCACCATCCACCTTGCCGCTAGTATAGCTCCTTCGGCAAATCCCTTGCGGCTTTTAGCTTCATGCGTCAACTCAATGAAGTCCACTTCGCTTTCATATTTCACTGTGTGGGTGCCTGGAACTCCCGGTTCGCGCTTGGCAACAATTAACAATTTGTCATCTGCCATTGCTTGCGAGTCCTTTGCCGTTTGCAAATCCCATGATTTTTTTCGTTTAAAATCTCCCATAATGATTTCAGCGGTTTTTACTGCTGTACCGCTAGGAGCGTCTTTCTTTTCTGTATGATGAATCTCTTCTATACTGATTTCATATTGAGCTTGGCCGTTCATCAACTGCGCTAAACGGCGATTTACTTCCCAAAAAATATTTACCCCGACACTGAAATTTGGTGAAAAGAAGAGGCCAGCATTCATGGACGAACATTTTGACTTCACTTCTTCCAGTTTATCGAGCCAGGCGGTAGTGCCTACCACCACCGGTACTCCGGCTTCAAAACACTTATAGATATTAGCAATGGCAGAATCGGGTTGGGTGAATTCAATAGCTACATCGGCCTTCTGTAAATTAGCTATCGTGAAATCAGCCAGATTGTTTTCTGAAATCTTCAACACAATTTCATCCGATTGAAATCGCAAGTCCGAACTACGCTGTTGAAGAATGATGTCTTCAATAGCTTTACCCATTTTTCCATACCCAATCAGTGCAAACTTCATAATGAGAGATTTCGGCGAATATAATATTCAAAGGAATGAGGAAATGAATCTATTCACATCCTTCCCACTGCTTTCGTACCCAAGCGGAGTTCACCTCTTTATCAAGTTTAAAATACTCGTTGTTTAGGTAGTTGATGACATTAGCCGTTTGTATGTCATCCAACTTGCTGGGATACATCGGCTGATCATATACTTTGCCATGAATAATTATAGGGTGATTTAATCCGTTCTTAAGCCAGCAGGGAATAGAATCAAAATGGTGTCGGGCAAACTCCCGGTCATCCAGTGGTGGGACCAAAGTCTTTATGCCCTCGCCTTGATCCCCATGACACTGCGCGCATCGCTCCTGAAAAACTGCCTGTCCCGGATGTTTAACTATTCCATGTTCAAGAAGATTCCAGATAAAAAGTCCGACGAGGGCCACGAGCATCAAAGCTGGCAGAAATCGAAACCATTTGGAAATATAGGTCGAAAGGAACTTCACGCGACAAAGAAAATTCTTTCTTATAATTCAACGGCCATAGTTTTTTCAGTGGTCAAAATTCTGCTATTATCTTCGCCCAAAATCTTTGACAATGAAAACATGGATAATGCTTGGTTCTGTTCTGATATTGATCGCTTCGTGCAGACCGGGACAAAGTTGGCGAAAGGAGCAAATAGAAAAGAAAGAAACTGCCCTGATGAATGATGCAGATGCCGGAAGGACGGATACCGCTGCAGTAAATAGTTTGCTAAAATCCTATGAAACTTATGTTGCTGATTTCCCGGACGATTCTGTAGGGGCCGGTTATTTATTTAAAGCAGCAGATTTTTATCGCTACATGCACCGGCCTGCTAAAAGCATTGTGCTATACAAAAAGGTTTACACCAACTATACTTCACTTTCTAAGCGGCCCTACGCTTTATTTCTTCAAGGATTTACTTTTGAAAATGAATTAGGAAGTCTTGATTCTGCTAAAATTATCTACGAAAGTTTTCTGGCAGCTTATCCTAATCATGCGATTGCTCGCGATGTGAAGGCTACTTTAGATAATCTGGGCAAAACACCCGAACAGATTATTGAAGAGTTTCAATCCAGACAGCAGCAAGATTCCTTACCTACGGCGGTCAATAAATAATCATTAAAAAGGATAGCCGATGGCAATTTGAAACTGTCCTTTCTTAAAAGCATAGCCCTGAGCAAACTGCCAGCGCTTTCCATCTACTCGTCTCGGATCGCGAATGGGGAAACCGTAATCAAGACGAATGACAAAGAAGTCGAAATCGAGACGAAGTCCTAATCCAGCATCTACCGCAAACTCTTTCCAGGCGCGGGTGATATCAAAATTCCCCAGTTCCCGATTGTCCTTGCGCAATGTCCAAACATTTCCAGCGTCGAGAAACACAGCGGCTTTTAGCCATTTATAAATATCAAATCTAAATTCGGCGTTCAGCTCAAATTTTATATCACCGGTTTGGTTGAAAAAGCCCACCCGGCTGCTATCGTTTCCAGTTTCTCGATTGAAAGAAGCATCTGCATATCCCCCAGGGCCAATTTGTCGAATTAAGAAACCGCGAAGACTGTTCGGTCCACCAACGAAATATTGTTTCACAAAAGGTAGGGCGATACTGTTTCCATAAGGCACGCCGATACCTGCAAAGGTGCGGATGGCGAATAGTCCATGACGATTGGCTCTAAAATAATTGCGCCAGTCACCTTCTATGCGGAAGTATTGAGAGAACCGGCGATTAGCAATCAGATATACCGAATCATCTTTCGATTTTAAATTTGCCAACTTGAATCCGGCGTAGAGTAGATTACCTGCCGTTTCAATGTTGCCTCTGAAAAACATATACGCCTTGTCGGTGTTTGTTTTTTGGTTCGTGTAGGTGAAAGTATAGTTAGGGCCAAGAATAATCTGCTCTTCAAAACTACTTTTTAGAAAGCGGTTCAAATCCAAGCGGCGCATAAATTCAGCTCCTCGAATAGGCAATAGGAAAAAGGTGACAGAAAGAGGATTCAAGATATGGTGAAAACGTCGGTCGCCCCAATCATAACCAAAGGCAAAGTTGAAATTGTGCAACTGATAGAGAAAGGTGATATTGGCAAGCGTATCAAAATCAAACCGGTGCTCAAATCCATAGCTCACGCTCAGGCGCGTTTTAGGATTGAGGTGATGCGCCTTTGATTTTAGGAGAAAAGGAACCAAAAACTTGTTCATGTAATAAACGGCCGATGCGTTGAACGTTCCTGTAATAATTTGAATTTTTTCTTTTCTGCTGAACTTGAGTTGTACCCCTCCTGAAAAATCAAGCAGCAATTGGTCTGCGGCTTTGGTTAGGTTTTTATTTTTATAAGAGACCGTTCCCGCTACACCCAGAAAACCTTCAATGGTGCCGTTGATTTCGCCCGAAGCACCAAGAACTTGGCGTTTGGCCGGACTGAGTTGAACGATACCATCTAGGTAGTTGCCCGGTCGGCTGATGCTGCGAACATAGTCCACATTGATAAATCGAAAGACACCGAGTTGCGCCAAACGATTGAGGGTGCTGAGTTCGGTGTTCCTCTTATAAAGGTCGCCTCGTCTAAAATGAATGGCGTTCATCAACAATCGTTGGCGGAATTTTGTTTTAGAAGGAATAAAATAAAATTCACCGTTGGTAGCCGTATCCTGAGGTTCGGCGCCCGGAGCAAAGCCCGAAGAATAGTCTCCAAACACGTAAATATTATTGATGCTGAATTTCTGATGGGCGATGGAGTCGGCGGGTGGAAGAATCTTTATTTTAATGTTTACGGTTTTGGTTTCATTCAGGGTATCCAAAACGTAATTGATATACTCGCGACTGAAATAATAGTAACCCCTATTTTTCATAACCGTTTCAATTCGTTCTCGTTCATTTTTTAGATGTCCGATGTTAAAGCGCTGTCCTTTAACCAGCAGCGTATTTAGCCACTGCTCGCGGACCAAAGAATCAAGTTCCGATTTTCCAGCGGGCAATTCTATGGCACCAATTTTCCAAGGAGTACCTGTTTCTACTCGATAATAAACTTTGGTTCTTCTTTTCTTTTCGATGATGGTATCAGTCACTTGGGCATAAAAATATCCCGAGTTGAAAAGATAGTTTTCCATCTGCAATACACTCTTGGCAGTGCTGGTTGGATCATAGATTACCGGTGCTTCGCCAACTTTATCAATAATCCATTGTCTGAATTTCGTCAGCTTTTTGGCCTTAGCCGCCGAATAATACAACCACATACGAAAGGGGAGGAGTTGAAGAAACCGCTTGTTGGGTTTCTGCGCGGCTATTTTTGAAAGGTCCTCACGCAAGTCTCCTTTTTCAGCAGCGCTGGCTTTGGTTTGGAGAACAAACTTGTTTTTATAGAGCAGCGTTTCACCGGGAGGAAGATTTTTAACTACCCGGCAAGATGAAAACAGCATGACCACGCAAAAAACGCTTAGAATAGAGGCTGGTTTCAGAAAAAATTTCTGCATTTAAAAATTGAATTTACTTTTCCCCTCTAATAATCTGTAATAATGACCAAAAAGGAAATCGCTTTTATCCGCTCGCTCCATCAAAAAAAATCTCGCCAAATGTATGGCAAATTTTTGGTTGAAGGCGATAAGTTGGTCAACGAGTTATTAGCATCGGACTATAAAGTGGATGCGATATATCATTTAGAGAATTGGAAACCAAGCGTTTCGCGCACCAACTTCTCAACGTTTATTGTTTCTAAAGAGGAGCTAAATAAAATCTCTACTCATGAAAATCCAGACCAGGTGCTGGCCGTGGCACCCATCAAAATAAACACGGTTGAAAATACGCGCCCGATGACCGGCGGCTTGTATCTGGCCTGCGATGGACTGAATGATCCGGGCAACGCCGGTACCATCATTCGTATTGCTGATTGGTTTGGAATAAAAAAAGTGTTCTTCGCTCATAGTTCGGTGGATGTTTATAACCCCAAGGTGGTGAGCGCTGCCAAAGGTTCTTTGTTCAGAACGGAATGTATTTATACAGACCTTGCTCAACTATTTACTGAAAATACAGAGCTAAAAGTTTATGGTGCCGTGATGGCAGGAGAAAATATTTATCAGGCTGCGCTAAACCAAAACGCCTTCATCGTGATTGGCAATGAAGCAAATGGAATCAGCCGAGAACTGCTTCCTTTTATTCAACAAAATATTTCTATTCCCTCTTTTGGCAAGGCTGAATCTTTGAACGCCGGAGTGGCCGCCGGGATTATTGTGAGTGAATTCAAAAGAAGAACGGATTTGAAATAGCTACCGGAACCGAAACGCTTTATTCGGCAGGCGGCTTTCGCAAAACTATGGAATCGTAACGTCTTCAATAACATTGGAGGGAGCGCCCAGACCGGCTGCATTGAAGCCCACCATCATAAAATGTCCGTTCTTTCCTCGTGGAAGTCCCTGAAATTCGCCTCGGTGTTTGGTGGTAAGATAGATAGCGGTGACAAACTGGTCGTTAATAAAAATATTTAGCTGATGGTCATCAATTTTTTCAATTCTCACCCGACCGTTGTCTTCAGTAAATGCAAAAGCAGCCATCGCATAAGCATTGGTTTTATTGACAGAGGCGATTTTTATCCGGCCTCGGTAATTGCTTGCCCGTGCACTGACAACCATCTGCTCGGGTGCCTGCAGTTTATTCATTTCATTTTTGGTAGCATGAAAACCGCTTTTCAAAATCGTTACTGAATTTCCATTGGCCACGCTGTCAACATAATTACCCATTTTATCCATCGCATCAATCCAAATCGGCGTATAATTTTTCATCGCAAGTATTTTATCTCTGTCTCCAGAATCTGCCGCCAATATTTTTTTCTCATAAGTATCGTGAATGGTTTTGAAGGCGGAAAGCGTTATGGGAAGGTTGGGAAACATGGCCGAATTTTCCGTTAAGTCTGTCTAAACTTTTTTCCGGCTCCCATCTAGTTTATGGGCGATATAAACCTGTAATTACGGGCTACTTTTGCTTTGATCATGTTTTTGTTTTGAAAACGAATATAAACCGGAATAATCAATTTAAAATAGGATTTTGTTTATCAAAACGGGATTATGTACTTGTAAATATCAATTGATACTGTATAATAGAATTTCCTGTCTAAAAATACTGTTATATTTAATGGAATCAAATTTTATCTTTAAAAACACCATTTAAATAAGTGAAATGGTAATATGGTTTATAGAATGGTATTATTTTTATAAAAATGGCATTTTGCTGAGATTTTGAATGAAAGAAATGGTTGTTGATGAAACAGTTAAAAAGGTAGAGGAAGGAGGTGTTTATAAATGGAATGTAAACACAGGCAGTTTCTGAAATGAGCGCTAAACCCGCGGCAGGGAAGCCTTAACCGGCCCGCCGGATTGTTAGAAAAAGGACAAAAAGTGTAGAGAATAGTATCCATTTTATGCTATCCTTTACATGTTGTCCTCAGGAAGGTAGAGGAAGGAGGTGTTTATAAATGGAATGTAAACACAGGCAGTTTCTGAAATGAGCGCTAAACCCGCGGCAGGGAAGCCTTAACCGGCCCGCCGGATTGTTAGAAAAAGGACAAAAAGTGTAGAGAATAGTATCCATTTTATGCTATCCTTTACATGTTGTCCTCAGGATAGAGCCGGTATCCTTTTTCTTTCCAAAAATATTTTAGAGTTAAGAAAAAGATAAAGGCGAAAGCCTGGCTGCCGCCATCATTATATATAGGTAGAGGCTAAGACTCTTTGTCGGACTTTTTTATCTGGCTATGGAGTTATTTCAACAGGCCATGTAGTACTCTTTTTTTCTGCTGATTGATTTGCTCAGAAAGGGAAGAAAGAGGATGCTGTAGAAGGTGAGGACGATGGGTGCCACGATGAATAGAGCGATGAGTAGATAATATTTGAAGAGGAGGAGCCAGGCTTTTCGGTGCTTGCTTTGATTGATAATATTGGCCCAAATAGAGAACAGACGCGGTGCGCGTTCTTCAATGAATAGTAGCTGGGTTTTTACTTCTACGGCGCCTTGTTGCGCGAGGTGTTTTTGCATGCCGGTATAGTTTCCGGCGATTAGATATGGCAGTACCGTGCGGCCAAAAGTAGCGGTGTTTTGAATGTCTTCTGCCGATACTCCGGGCTTGGGAAATAGGCCAAGCATGCGTTCTTTTTTGCCGGTCAGCATCCAGTATAAAATGGTGGCTGCGCTGATGAGGTTGCTGTTGCGGTCTGAGAGGGATATGTTTCCTACCAGTTTAGTTCCGTTCTCTTTCAATATTTTTTTGAGTCTTTCTTGCGAATTGAGCCACATGTTTCGGGAGCCAATCAAGGTAAGGACGGGACTGGTTTTGATTATTTTTTGGATTGCTGGATGAACCAATAGTGAATGAGCAGGGATACTCAAGGATAAGAACCAGGGCTGATAGGCGAAAATGACTAAATCGTATTGTGTTTCGGAACATTGGAAAGGCTCCAGTTCAATGGGTTTGGCCAATACACTTTCGGGCATGGCTTCAAAAAACTGGTCGGTAGTCCAAGGGAATGGAAAGTCGTTGACCGGTTTCACGCGCAATATTTCTATGGTGGCTCCGGCATCTTTTAAGGGTTGGATGAATGAATCTACAATCTCGCCCAATTGACCGGATTGAGAATAGTATAAAGCCAGTATTTTTTTGTTCATAAATGTCCAACAAAGAAAAGTGAATTGCGAAATAGGGATATTGGTTTTGTTTCCGTTTCGGATCGTCGGATGAAATAGGGATAAAAGTGGATGCTATCTAAGCAGCGTAACAGAACCTTGGCGAAGATCTTCTGCCGGTTTGTCTTTGAAGGCCAACTTTAATTTCCAAATTAAGGTTTGGGTGGCCAGCGGTTCCCCTTTATATAAACCATCCCACTTGAAAGAGTGGTCGTTGGATTGAAAGACTGTTTCGCCCCATCGGTTGAAAAGTTCTATTTCGAGAAAGGAAATGCCTTGGCGGTTTCCAAAGATTTCAAAGAAATCGTTGATGCCGTCGGCATTAGGGGTAAAAGAATTAGGAACATAAAGTGAAAAGCTAGGGCTGACATTTATGGTCACTATGTCTGTTGCTACGCAACCGGCATTATTGGTTACTTGTACTTGATAGGTGGTGCTTTGGTCTGGAGCCGCTACCGGCGAACGGCAATTGTCGCAACTCAATGATTCACTCGGCGTCCATTTTTGGCTCGTGATGGTTCCTGCACTTCCACTGGTTTGATAATTTAATGAGATGGTTTGTCCGGCTTCAATATTAGCTAATGCAGGGGAGGCGTTTACTTGAAATTGATACAGATAGTTTAAGTTGAACGAAGCGGTTACTGTACAATTATTATTATCCGTAATGGTCAGCGAATATGAGCCGGAGCCGAGCCCGGATATGTCGGGTGTGTTTCCTCCATTTGACCAGGAATAGGAATAGGGGGGCATCGCCCCCGACGGCGTAACACTAATGGTTCCATCGCCGCCGTTCTCAGGACAGGAGGGTTGATCTACTTTCTGTGAAAATAACAGAGCCGTAGGTTCGCTGACAGTTGCTTCTGCTGTGATGCTGCATTGATTCATGTCGGTTATGGTCACCTTATAATTGCCGGCAGAAACCGAAGTGCGGTCTTCGGAAGTAGCCGCATCATTCCACTGATAACCGTATGGAAGATTACCTCCTCTTGGGCTAATATCTATGCTTCCGTCATTACCTCCATGACAAGAAACATCCGAAACCGTGCTGCTTACGTCTATTTGGCTCCCTTGAAAAATGGTAGTCGAAACCGATGCAGTACATTGGTTGACATCTGTAGCTGTCGCTGAATAGTTACCCGAGTCCAGATTATTTCTATTGGCGCCAGTGCCGCCATCATTCCACGCATAAGTTATGGTGCCGGTGCCTCCTGTTGAATTAAGTGTAATCGTGCCATCTCCTGTACCATTGCATGAAATGTCATGATGCGTCTCTGTAATCAATAAAGAATCTGGCTCGTTCACCGTCGCTGTGCTTGTAGCCGTGCACCCCAAGCTATCCGTTACGGTCACCGAATAAGCTCCTTCGGAGAGCAAAGAAATATCTTCTGTAGCGGCCTGATTATTCCAAAGAAAGGTATAAGGTGCCTGACCTCCTGTTACTTGTATATCTACCGCGCCATTACTGCCGCCATTGCAGGAAATATCGGTTACAGAATGAGTGATTGTTATTCCGGGTAACGAACTCACTGTTGATGAAGCAACCCCAGTACAGCCGTTTACAGAATCAGTTACCGTAACACTATAGTTGCCACTGGTAGTGGCTATTATGGAGTTGGTTGATGACCCGGTACTCCACAGATAGGTTCCGCCGTTACTTGCGGTCAGTGTTGCACTCACATTTATACAGTCAAGTGTAGCGGTGGAAGGAGTGATTCCAGCTACCGGTGGAATCTTGTTTTCTGTTATTGAAACACTAGTAGAGATTGAACAACCAATACTATCAGTCACGGTAACGCTATAAGTATTTGCCGATGTAACATTGATAGAAGTAGAAGAAACTCCATTGCTCCACAAATAGGTTCCACCTCCACTTGCAGTTAAAGTGATACTAGTATTGGAACAAGTGATTACGCCAGAAGCCGGCGTAATCGTTGCAGTTGGTAAGGAGCCTCCCTGATTTACCAAAGCGCTGGTCGTAGCGCTACATGTATTGGTGCCAGTCACGGTAACAGTGTAAGTCCCTTGCCCATTCACTATAATAGAAGCCCCTGTAGTGCCGGTACTCCATAAATAAGTGCCTCCGCCGGTAGCCGTCAAAGTAGCGGTAGGCGCAGTACAGGTAAGGGTAGGGTTTGAAGGATTGATGGTTGGAACCGGTGTAGGTTTAACGATCACTTGAATGGTTTTGCTCTGAGCGCAACCACCTGAATCAAATCCCGTAACGGTATAGGTTGTGGTAATTGCCGGAAATGCTTTCACCGACGGACCTGTTGTCGAACTCAAACCGGTAGCCGGCGACCAACTGTAATTTATATACCCAGGGGCATTGGTAAACAGAGTAACCGAGTCGCCTGGGCAAATAGATGCCGTCGAGGAACTATTCGATTGTGAAGTCCAGGCTGGCATATTTACAGGAATAGCGGATATGTAGGGGTAAAACAGGGTATGAGTGCAATTCGGGATTTCATAGGCATAACACATTTTATATTGATTGCCGCAAACGATACCTGACGTGCCTAGATTACTCAAACCACCACAACTAACCGAGTTGCAATTGAGATCGTACAATTCCCAATTGAACCAGATCACATTGCCAGTACCGCAAGTACTGTTTATGACATTCTGAAAAGTAATATTGGTTGAATATTGACCGGTAAATGTAAAGCAGGCTTTTACCACTTCGTTCTTCCCATCTGCAGTGGTGGGATTGAGATAAGACTGGCACTGTGATGTAATGGTATTAACCGTTGGAACATAATTAAATACACATGCCGATCCACTTACCGCGCCACAGGTAGACAGTTGCGGTCCATTAGAAATGTTTGCTGGTATCGTAGTAGAAACATCTATATTGAAAATATTTGAGGTGCCACAAATAATACTCGGTTCATTCAAAATCTGTACATAATAAGTATCGCCAATAACCAAATCATTAAAATAATGTACCGTCGTTGCCGGCCCATTCGTTGCCGATTGACACGAAATAGCATGACAACTGCCACCCACCGGACATCCGCCCGTTCCGGTCCAAACCGATGAACTTAAATAACAGAATATTGGGCTCGAAATAGAAACCGCTAAAATATTAGCAGTCGCAACAAAAGAATACCAGACAGACTGTGTGCTGGTCGAAACAGCACAATCAATGATCTCGCCGGGTTCTAAGGTGCCACAAGTATTCCCCGAAATAGCAGGAGCATTCACCACTAATGCTATGGCATTTGCACAATTATCATTGCTTGCAGGAGTACAGATTTGCGCGTTTACTATAGACCAATTAAGGCATAATAGAAAAGTACCGAAAAAGTAAAATTGCCTCATAGTCAAACCTTAGTTTTCTAAATAATAATTCTCCAACCGCTTAATCACCAATCATGTCCCACATAGACACCGAAGCTTGCCTTCGGTATTTACAGTGCAATTAAATCATTTTTTATCACTATAGCAATATCTGAAAGAAATCCTTGTAAAAGGCCTCTTTTTTAGTTGCACTATTAAAGATACAATCGAGTCGGATGCGAAGCCTTATCCCTATGAAAAAAATATTTTGGACATGCCATCAAGATATTTCTACATTTGAACTTCATTGAATACATTTAATACATTGAAATACAAATCAGACTTACGAACTCTCGCCTATTTTTTCATAACAACTAGCCTATTTGTTCTTCAGTGGATTTATGGGTTTAATTGGTTGGTTTATATCGTCTACCTCCATTTCTCTATTGCTGTGGCTGTGATCACCCATAATCACAACCACCTCAATATTTGGACTAACAAGATTCTGAATATACTAACCGACTGGTGGCTGACAGTGTTCTACGGCTTGCCTATTTTTGTTTGGATACCTACTCACAACCGCAACCATCACCGCTACAACAACAAATTGCCGGATGTGACCCGCACATACCGACATACCGAAAATAACAACTTCGTTTCTCTGATTCAATATCCAAGCATTAGTGGCTATAACCAAATGAAAGAGGGGATTATTCCTTACATGAAAGAACTGAAGGAAAAGAACCACAAGCAGTATACTCAAAACATACTTCAATTGGCTGTTTTGGTGATTTGGTTGATTGTTTTTTTTGTATTGGATTGGGAAAAAGCGTTATTGTTTGTGTTTATTCTTCAACAAGTAGCGCAACTTTCGGTCATAGTTTTCAATTACGTACAACATGTACACGCCGACGAAGAATCAGAATATAACCATTCACGGAACTTTCTTGGCGTGAACGCTTTTCTTTTCAACAACGGCTTTCACACTATCCACCACATGCGCGCTTCTTTGCATTGGAGCGAAGCCCCCGCAGCCCACGAAAAAATTGCCCATCTTATAAACCCGGACCTTACCGAAAAAAGTATTTGGGTTTATCTCGTGCGAACCTATGTTCTCAGCATCTTCATTCCCCAATACCGTTCTGAATCCAGAAGATTGGCTCGAATAGCCAAAGAAAAAAATTAAGTTGGACTGTTTAATCAGCCCATTTCCTCTCATATCTTGCTAAATCAGACGTTAGTAAAAGGGGATTTATACCTACCCCATCTTCTAACTATTATATTCGCATCCCAATTCAAGAAAAATGGCAGACAATACCATCATATTTTCCATGCAGGGCGTGGGCAAAACTATTCCTCCAAGCAAAATAATTCTAAAAGATATTTACCTCAGCTTCTTCTATGGAGCCAAAATCGGCATCATTGGTGCCAACGGTTCGGGTAAATCAACCTTGCTCAAAATCATTGCCGGAGTAGATGAAAACTATCTGGGCAAAATTGAAAAAAGCAAAGACTACTCCATAGGCTACCTTGAACAAGAGCCGAAATTGGACGAAACCAAAACTGTCATCGAAATCATTCGCGAAGGCAAAAAGGAAATATTTGCTCTGCTCGATGAATTTAACAACATTTCCGAACAGTTCAACGATCCGAATCTCGGTGGCGACAAAATGGAAAAACTATTAGAGCGCCAAGGTGTTCTACAAGATAAAATTGATGCGGCAAATGCTTGGGAAATTGATCAGGTGCTTAACCGCGCTATGGATGCCCTACAATGTCCCGAGCCAGAGGCTTCCGTCAAGAACCTCTCTGGCGGCGAGAAAAGAAGAGTAGCTCTTTGTCGCCTCTTGTTGCAAGAACCTGACGTACTCCTCTTAGATGAACCTACCAACCACCTCGATGCGGAATCGGTACTTTGGTTAGAGCATCACCTCGCCCAATATAAAGGAACAGTCATCTGCATCACCCACGACCGTTATTTCCTTGATAATGTAGCTGGTTGGATTCTTGAACTCGAGGGCGGAAAAGGTATTCCTTGGAAAGGAAACTATTCTTCGTGGCTCGAACAAAAACAAACTCGTTTAGCTCAAGAAGAAAAAATAGAAAGTAAGCGCCAAAAAATGCTCGAACGTGAATTGGCATGGGTCCGTATGGGACAAAAGGCGCGTCAAGCAAAGAGCAAAGCCCGTTTGCAGAACTATGAAAAAATGGCTTCGGAAGAAGTAAAAGCCGCCGACGAAAAACTCGAAATATACATTCCGCCAGGTCCACGCCTCGGCGCCAAAGTTATCGTAGCCAAAGACGTTGCTAAAAGCTTCGGTGACCGACTGCTTTATGAAAACCTCAACTTCTCCCTTCCCCAAGGAGGAATCGTCGGAATCATTGGCCCCAACGGTGCCGGTAAAACTACATTATTCCGCATGATCATGGGCGAAGAAAAACCAACTGCTGGAACCTTTGAGGTAGGAGAAACCGTCAAAATCGCCTACGTAGATCAAGTTCACTCAAATATAGATCCAGAAAAAACCGTCTGGGAGGTTATTAGCAAAGGTGGCGAATGGATTGAACTAGGCAAACTCAAAATGAATTCAAGAGGCTACGTATCACGCTTCAACTTCAATGGCGCCGACCAACAGAAAAAGATAAAAATCCTCTCGGGTGGCGAACGGAACCGCCTCCATCTTGCCCTCACCCTCCGCGATGAAGCCAATGTCCTACTCCTCGATGAGCCTACGAACGACCTCGATGTCAACACCATGCGTGCCCTCGAAGAAGCTCTCGAAAACTACGCCGGTTGCGCCGTCATCATCTCCCACGACCGGTGGTTCCTTGACCGTGTCTGCACCCACATCCTCGCCTTCGAAGGCGAAGGACAAGTTTACTGGTTCGAAGGCAGTTTCAGCGACTATGAAGAGAACAAAAAACAACGCCTCGGCATCAATGATGACCAACCTCGGAAATTCAAGTACAAGAAACTGTTAGCGCAGTAACGATTCAAAGCTATCCGTGCCTGACTTTGCATTTATTTTTCTTAATCTAAAAGACAAATTGCGGGGGAATAAATTAAACTACTTTCGCTTGCTTAATATTTTGAAATGAGTTTATTGAACGTCCTCGAAACAAGAAGCAACAAGCACTGCGAACTCTGTGCTATCGAAACCAAACTATCTGTTTATGACCTCCCTCCTCATCCTGAACAGCGGGAAGAAGACAGTATACTGATTTGCGAAAAATGCTTGAGACAACTGGATAAAAAAGAAGAACTTGACAGTGCGCACTGGTCTTGTTTGACGAATAGCATGTGGAGTACAGTGCCTGCCGTTCAAGTGGTAACATGGCGCATGTTAAATCGCCTCCGACACGAAAGTTGGGCAGCCGATGCTCTGGACCAAATGTATTTTGATGAGCCAACTCTCACTTGGGCAAAAGCTACTAACGACCATGAAAGTTCTAGCACAGTAGAACTACACCGCGATTGCAACGGAAATATTTTACAAGATGGCGACTCGGTGGTGCTGACTAAAACACTCGATGTAAAAGGCTCCTCACTCAATGCCAAACTCGGCACGGTGGTAAAAGGAATAAAACTTGTGGCCGATAACATAGAACAAATTGAAAGGAAGATTGATGGACAAACCATTGTCATCTTGACCAAGTATCTAAGGAAGGGTTAGACTTGATTCGCGCTTGTGATTCATATATAGCTTATCTGGTAATTGATGGATTCGTGCTAGATAATAGTCCTACAAAAAGCCGAACTAAATGGTGCTTATTAACAATTGAACATTCTTCCTTTCCATAAATTTTGTTTTTTCCATAATAATCTTGCATATTTGCGCTCCCAAAAATTAAGGGTTATGAGTAAAGTATGTGAATTAACAGGTAAGCGCCCAATGTTTGGGCATTCGGTTTCCCATTCCAATGCGAAAACAAACCGTAAGTTCTTACCCAACTTAAAGAAAAAGAAATTTTTTATCCCCGAGCTTGATGAATGGATTGAATTGAAGGTTTCCACCTCCGCCCTTCGGACCATCAACAAAAAAGGTATCTACAGCTACCTTAAGGACCTCGATAAAAAGGGCGAAATCAAATTGAGTTAATCAGAAAGATTTAAGAAGAGAATATAATTATGGCTAAGAAATCAAAAGGCAACAGAATCCAAGTTATCTTGGAGTGCACCGAACAAAAAGATTCAGGCGTTGCGGGCGCAAGTCGCTATATGACCTATAAAAACCGGAAAAACACCACCGAAAGACTGGAGTTGAAAAAGTACAATCCATTTTTGAAGAAAGTAACATTACACAAAGAGATTAAATAAAAAAAGCTCATGGCAAAAATTTCAAAGAACGCAAGAACAGACCGTGCTACCGTAGTCGGTTCAAAAGACTATGTGAAAGTGATTAAAGCAGTAAAAGGGAAAACTAACAATTATTCCTTCCTCGAGAAGATTGTTCACAAAGATAAGGTACAAGATTTTCTCGCCGGAAAGGAGGTATAATCATTTCTGCAAAGATTTTTAACGAGCATCTTTCGATTGAGAGATGCTTTTTTAGTTTATAAAATATGGCATTGTTTAGTTTTTTTACGCAAGAACGCAAAGAAGACCTCGATAAAGGTTTGGAAAAAACCAAAGAGGGATTTTTCTCCAAAGTGGCTCGTGCAGTAGCTGGGAAGACCAAAATAGATGATGAAGTATTGGATAACTTGGAAGAAGCGCTGGTCTCTTCCGATGTGGGTCTGCAGACGACGATTAAAATAATCAAAAATATTGAAGCACGGGCGGCCAAAGATAAGTTCGTCACCACCGCCGAGATGCACCAACTCATAAAAACCGAAATTGAGAATATTCTGGCCGAGAACAAAAATAGCGATCAGGAAAATTTCATCACTCCTGAGGGTATCAAACCTTATGTCATCATGGTTGTTGGAGTAAATGGTGCCGGAAAAACCACCACTATTGGCAAATTAGCTCATCAATTCAAAACGAATGGCAAGAAAGTATTGCTCGGTGCTGCCGATACCTTTCGCGCCGCAGCCATTGACCAGTTGGACGTATGGGCCAAAAGAGCAGATGTTGAAATTGTCAAAGGTCAGATGAACGCGGACCCCGCATCCGTGGCTTTCCAAACGGTGGAAAGAGGATTGGCCATCGAAGCCGATGTCGTGATTATTGATACTGCTGGCAGACTGCACAACCGTATTGATTTGATGAATGAATTAGGGAAAATTCGCCGGGTCATGCAGAAAGTTGTTCCTGATGCACCGCATGAGGTCCTCTTAGTACTGGATGGCTCCACCGGTCAAAACGCGGTGGAACAGGCAAAGCAATTCACTGCCGCCACTCAGGTTACTGCTCTAGCCATCACCAAGTTAGATGGAACTGCCAAAGGGGGTGTAGTACTCGGTATTTCCGACCAATTTCATATACCGGTCAAGTATATCGGCTTAGGTGAACAGATGGACAAGTTGCAGGTCTTTAATAAGAAGCTATTTGTAGAATCACTTTTTAAAGGGATGAACTAAATGAAAACTAAGTCGCTGAAGAAAGACAAAGTGAGTGTAATTACTTTGGGTTGTTCCAAAAATCTGGTGGACAGCGAAGTGTTGATGAGCCAGTTGCAGCATGGTGGTTACGATGTGCAACATGATAAATGGAATAAGGGAAGGAACATAGTAATCGTCAATACCTGTGGCTTTATTGACAGAGCAAAGGAAGAGTCTGTCAACACCATCCTCGAATATGCCGACGCTAAAAGCAAGGGGAAAATAGAGAAGTTGTACGTTACTGGTTGTCTCTCTCAACGATATAAAGACAACCTTGAAATCGAAATTCCTGAAGTAGATGCCTTTTTCGGGACTATGGAATTACCCCGGCTTCTGAAAACGCTCAAGGTGGATTATCAGCACGAATTGATTGGTGAAAGATTCCTCACCACGCCTATTCATTTTGCCTATATGAAAGTCTCGGAAGGCTGCAATCGTACCTGTTCGTTTTGCGCCATTCCTTTGATGAGAGGCAAACATCTTTCCCGACCGATTGAAGAACTGGTGAATGAAGCAAAGAAGTTAGCCGCTCAGGGAGTTAAAGAGCTGATTTTGATTGCACAAGAACTAACCTTCTATGGCCTCGATATTTACAAAAAAAGAAGGCTGCCCGCATTGTTGAATGAGCTTTCTAAAGTAGAAGGCATTGAATGGATTCGATTGCACTATGCTTATCCAGCACAATTTCCATTGGAGATTATTGATGCTATTGCCGAGAACGAAAAGGTCTGTAATTATCTCGACATGCCCTTGCAACATGCTGCCGACAATATTCTTACCTCTATGAGACGGAATATTACCAACGAACAGACTGTTGAATTAATTCAAGAAATTAGAGAAAGAATACCCTCCATCGCTATCGGACCACCATGCTTGTTGGTTTTCCGGGCGAAACAGACAAAGACTTTGAATTGCTTCGTCATTTTATACAACAAACAAGATTTGACCGCCTTGGAGTATTCACCTATTCGCACGAAGAGAGTA
Organism: Bacteroidota bacterium; assembly: GCA_016722375.1. NCBI lineage: Bacteria > Pseudomonadati > Bacteroidota > Bacteroidota bacterium. The sequence continues at coordinate 111,856 of JADKJG010000009.1, forward strand.
CTCGCGCTCATCAACTGGAGGATAATATCCCGCAAGAAGTGAAAGAAGAAAGAGCTGCAGAACTGATGGACACGCAAGAAGAAATCTCTCGCGAGCTCAATCAGCAGAAGGTCGGTAAAACATTTAAAGTTCTATTCGATCGAAAGGAAGGAGCGTATTTCATTGGAAGAACTGAGTACGACTCTCCCGAAGTGGACAATGAAGTACTGGTAGATGCCAAGAGCAATTACGTCCGCATAGGCGACTTTGCGAACATTCAAATTACGTCAGCCGAGGAATTTGATTTGTATGGAGTAGTTATCAAATAATAATTTTGAGTATGATTTCTCTTCACAGCGAAATCGAAATGGGGAGTACCGGTTTGCTTCCTGCCTTGGTTTCCGACTACCTTTCTCAAAATAAATCGCTGGCTCACTTATACAAGTACTCCTTTGATTTCTCTGCTTTCAAACAAGTTATTGCAGATAAATCAAACGACTCAATAGACCGGAAAACGTTAGTGGAAGTTTTAAAAAAGCAGTATCACCTCATTAGCGCTTCGCCATCAGTAACTGCCAACATTGAGAAACTGGCATCGGATAAAACCTTCACTATCACGACAGCACATCAGCCTTCTTTGTTGCTCAGCCCACTCTATTTTATCTATAAAATCTCCTGCGTTATCAATATCGCTAATCAGTTGACTAAAACTTATCCGGGCTACCAATTTGTTCCTGTCTTTTGGATGGGCAGCGAAGACCACGACATTGATGAACTGAATCATGCGTACGTGCACGGAAAAAAAATAGAATGGAACACGGATGGGAGAGGAGCTATCGGAAGGATAGAAACAGAATCGCTGCATTCTGTTATAGAGGAGTTGAAAAACACTGTTTCTGATTCTCATCTTCTTTCTGTTATTGAAAAAGGAGTTGCCGAGTTCAACACCTTTGGAAACTTCACACAGTATTTTATCAACGAGATATTTAAAGACGAGGGACTGCTTGTTTTAGATCAGGATGACGCGACCTTGAAGAAAATATTCGCGCGTGTTGCCAAAGATGAGATTGAAAATAAGCGGGCAGTAGAAGTTTTAAAGCCGACAATTGAGTTTTTAGAGTCAAATTATAAAGTACAAGCCAAGCCAAGGGAAATTAACTTTTTCTATCTGGGTGAAAACATCCGCGAAAGAATTGTTTTCAATTCCGACTCAAGAAAATTTGAAGTGATCAATACGTCGCTCGCCTTCACTGCAGAAGAAATGACGAGAGAAATAGAATCTCATCCAGAAAGGTTCAGTCCCAACGTCATCTTCCGTCCGCTGTTTCAAGAAATGATTCTTCCCAATCTCGCCTTTGTGGGCGGTGCCGGCGAAATGAGTTATTGGCTGGAGCTAAAGCCACTCTTTGATTATTACGGGATAAACTATCCCATGCAGATTTTACGTAGTTCGGCTGCTATCCTCAACCACTCCACCGAAAAGAAGTTGGAAAAACTTGGTTTGCAGGCTGCAGACTTTTTTGAAGATATCGAACAACTGATCAACCGGTATATTCAACTACACTATGCTTCTGACTCCAATCTACAAGATGAAGAAAAGAAATTGGAAGAACTCTTTGCCACCATCGCTGCCAAAGCCGAAGCGATAGATGTAACTCTGGGACCCAGTGCTGCTTCGGAAAAACAAAAAGTTCTGGCTTCTATTAAAAATCTGGAGGGGAAAATGTTGAAAGCTGAAAAGAAAAAGCACGAGACTGCCGTGGCGCAAATCAGAAGCATTCATGCCCATCTTTTCCCAGAGGGTGTATTACAAGAAAGACGAGAAAATTTTATCCCTTATTACGATAAGCTGTTTATCCGCCATTGTGTTTTAAACCTGAATCCCTTTGATCGAAAATTCAAATTCTTCAGTAACAGAGATTAAATCCACCTTTTAAAACATAAAAAAACGGCAGGAAAATAATTTCCTGCCGTCTCTTTTTAGAATAGAAACTTCTTAATGAAGAATACTCAGTTTCTGAGCTTGACTGGTTCCTCCTGAAACTACTTCTACAAAATAGAAGCCGTTACTTAAACCCCCAAGTTCAATTTGCGTCCTGTTTAAACCTGACTCCAAACTAACATTCCTCGAATATATCGTTTCGCCTATCAGATTATAAATCCGGATATAGGCATTTCGGTTTGCTTCCATTGCATTAATAGCCAAAGAAACGTTTCCGCTGCTTGGATTCGGGAACAAGTTAAAGTCCAGAACATTTGTTTTAGGTGATTTAATGGCGGTGGCAAAATCAATAGTGTTTAACGGAGTGTTCGTAATCACCGGTGCATTAAAGTCGAAATATATAGCTGCTGGACTTTTCATTTCCGTGCCTCCTGCCAAGGCAACTTTCTGCTTGATGGTGTACATCACCATGCCAATGCTAGAAATAGGCTGACTGAAGCTATCTGGCAGATTAATATTGTCGAAAGTAAAAGTGATGACACCGTTTTCACTCAGATGAGCCACGTAAGCATGCGAACTATAGCCGGGAACGAGTGAAGTGAAATCCAAATCGCTGTCCAAAGTGTCTATTACTACAACACGTTGGGCGGGGAAAGTTCCGGTGTTCTGAAAATGAATGGTATAATTCAGTACCGAATCATCCGTAGAGATGAAGCCCTGAGTACCATTACCGGTTGGAGACACTTCCTTGTCATTTGGGTCGAAAGAGCCGACAACGATTTTCTGATACTGATGAACATTATTCCAAGGAGTATAATCGGTCAACCAGTTGGAGATAGGTGTGGCATTCGCCACCGTATCTTTGAACCAAATGGAAGTTCCCAGAGGAATATTAACCGGTACTAAATAATTAACGGTGAAGGTTTGTATGGCATTTGGACTTAAAGAAGGGAATCCCGAGGTGATGCTATACCAGTTGGGGAAATTTCCGGCATCCTGTTGGGTGAATAAATTAGGAACTACACCGCTAAACCCTAACTGTCCGTCATGTTCATAGCCCATCTGAATACCCGGTTCAGTAATGGTGCCATTATTTTCAACTACCACTCTTTGTTGGTGTGTAAATCCGGGTACCACTTCGTTGATTTTCGTTGTGATGACTCGCACGTCGTGAATAGGGTTGACGATGTTGGCAAAATTATTGGTGATGACACATCCTGCCGATGCCGTTGTGCTGGCTGCTATGGCATTGCTCTGACAAGGAGCCAATGGATAGTACGACTGAACTGACTCAGACAAAGTATAGTTGCCGGTAGGTACTTTCACAGAATAAATACCGGCCGAATTGGTATAAGTATATCCCATTCCACTGGTGTGAATCATAATATTATTAATACCCGGCTCACCATTGTCCAGATTGCAGTCTTGGTTCAGGTCTTCATATACCTTACCGCTGAGGGTGCAATAGCAAGTGTTATTAGAACCATCATAAGTCAAATCAGTCCACACACTTTTAGTGCAGCCGGCTGCGTCCTCAACATACACCGTATAATGCCCAGCTTTCAAACCGGTAGCGGTTGCGGTGGTTTGACCGTCAGACCAATGGAAAGAGTAGGGATTTGTTCCACCCGTAGCATTGGCAGTGATACTGCCGTCACTGTTAAAGATACAAGTAGCCACTTGTGAGTTCAAACCAATATTCACCGGACTGGAAGCATTGACAATGACTGTTTTTGTAAGGGTACAGCCCAGATTGTCTGATATGGTACAAGTATAGTGACCGGCGGTCACGGAGCTGATAGATGATGTGGTAGCTCCAGTATTCCAGATATAAGTATAAGGGTTAGCTCCGGAGAGCAACAGAACACCGGCTGTACCATTATTTTGCTGGCAACTGGCATCTGTTTTTATAATAGAAGCTGTGATAATACTCACCGGTGGAACCGTGACGATTCCGGTCCTTACGCAACCGGATGAATCAGTGATGTGAAAAGAATAATTCCCTTGTTTCAGTCCGGTAGCAGTAATACCTGATTGCGCAGGGAAGCTATTCCAGTTTACTGTATAAGGTGCAGTGCCGCCCACAATATTCAATGTAGCGGTACCGGTAGGAGTGGTACATTGAGTAGGAGTAGTTGCAAACGTGGCAGTAACCGGTGTGGCTGCAGTCACGTTGGCGGTTTTCATTCCGGTACAGTTGTTTGCATCGCGCACCGTCACACTATAATATCCGGCGGTTAAACCAACGGCAGATTGAGTTTGCTGGTCGTTGTTCCAAGAATAAGTATAGGGGCTTTGACCTCCGCTGCCGAAGGCAATAACACTTCCGTCATTTTGCAGGCAAGTAGCGTTTGTAATGGTGGTATTGCCGCCAATGGTTACTGATTGTTGCACACCAATAGCCTTTTCCAGATAGCACCCTTGTGAGTCGTAAACAGTGACTCGATATTCGCCGGCAGATAAGCCGGTGATTGTCGTGGTGGAAGCTCCATTATTCCATTGATAAGAATAAGGGGCAATACCACCCGCAGGGTTGGTAACGGTGGCTGTTCCATTCGTGCAATTAGCAGGAGTGGAGCCAAGCGTAAATGTTACCGGAGAGTTGTTAGGAACATATATTGGTTGATTAGTCGTTCCTGAAACGTTGCTAGGTCCTGTGCCAAAAACGCAACCTGCCGCATCGGTGATCACCAATTGAAAAGAACCCGGAGAAAGCGAAGCGGGGTTAGAAGTAGAAACCACATTATTGTTCACATCCAACCATTGATATTGAAAAGGAGCCGTGCCACCGGTCACCGTTGCTTTTGCCGTAGCCAAAGCAGGGCAAACAGCCGGTGTTATGGTATCGTTAAAGGTGAATGGAGGAGAGCCGGCATAATAACCGGAATACTGACCGCCACCACCCGGTGGATTCGCATTGAAGGCACTTACGTAAGCATAGGCACCGCTATAATTATACAGCGTATCATCCGCGCTATTAACTATGCGGGTAATGGTTTGACTGCCTATTCGCCAAGAGAAAGTAAGTGGGAGTACTGCTCCGGCATTAGTCACGTGCGCAGCCAAAATCCCATCGTTGTTGCAAGGTTGATGTACTAAAGAAAAGGTAATGGATGTCTGCGAATAGCCCGACAAGGACA